>JBAVZX010001156.1:0-2189 GCA_049589015.1 Phormidium sp.
GTTTTATATTTCGACATTGATCTAAAGAACGCAATTACTGGAAAAACTGATTTAAGTACAATAAACCGGATTTTTGCCTAAGTCCGATACTTGCTGAATAGGTCAAAAGTTTCGTAATTTCCCCAATGGCGCAAATCTAAGCATTTTCTATAATTATGGTGAATGCTACCACAGTCAGGAAAATTTTTTCGATTTTTCCGGATCAGGACGAGAGCGCTCGGAAAAATATTGATCATCTAGCAAAAATTAGGAATTAATATCGGAAAACAAATGATAATTTGAGTAAAAAATAGGGAACTAATTGCCATGATTATTCATCTATTTTGTTTAAAAAGCAGTGGAGGTTAAAGCAAATGAAGCTAGTTTTAATTATTTGGGAAATCATCATGCTCAGCGGCTTAGTAGTTTTTTACGCGAACCTGAAAGCTCAAGATACTGCTAAAAGTAGTTCGGAAACTATTATTTTAGCTGAGGCTGTGCCACCAGATAGAGGTTCTCCTGATACTAGAGGAAAAGGCAAAGGACGAGGTAGTAGATTCCATGAAGACAGAACTAAAGAAATCGAATCTTGCTAATGGCAATCTTTGTTTAGTTGTTTTATTTACGCTTTTTGTCAGTTAATGAGCATTCCCTGCATCTGCTATCTTCTTTCTTCTATTTGTGAGCATTTTAATTATCTAAGTTGATGCGAGATCAACTTACAGGGAAATTTATTTTTGATTTTTTAGTAATTTACTATTATTACCTGCTAATTTTTGCCAGTTGATGATAGCCGATAGTATTAACTCTATCGACTATCTTTTGCAACTTAATTTATAAAATCAATGAACCAGTTCGTTCCTCCCCAAAACCAAATTTGATGAAATGTTCAAAACCATTGCGAAGAATTCCTTGACTAACTACAGCAGCAACATCAGGGTAATTAGCTAAATATTCACTATTGCTAAATTGACTACTGGGATCTCTGCCTTCTGATAAACCAAGGCTGACAAAATGTGATAAAGCATTGGGGAAATTTCTTGATTCCACAGCTTGTTGAACATCAGAGTTTTCTGCTAGATAAAACTCAGAGTCAAAAGTTTCTGCTAAAGCTTGAAATTCTGGGAAAATTTGACGACCTTCATTCATACCTACTAAGACTAAATGTTCTAAACCACTACTAAAAAATCCCTGTTGAATTGCTTGATTCACATCTGGATTTTCTTGCCGATACAATAGGTCTAAGGCAGATAGTAAAGTATCAGAACTGCGTCCTTCGGTAACACCAGCTTTGATAAAATGTGTAAACCCATTACGAACATTGCCATTAGCTATAGCAGCTGCTACATCGGGGTTATTAATGAGGTAATCTGAAGCAAAGTAGGAACTGGGATTGCGTCCTTCGGCAAAACCTATGGTAACAAAATGCTCAAAAGCATTTCGGAACAACCCTTTGTTAACTGCTTCTTGGACATCGGGATTTTGGCTGAGATAATAGCCAGAATTAAACAGCAGTTTAGCTAAGTTACTAGCATCATTAGTTGCACCAAATAAAGTGCTACCAAATACTACTTGACTTGTACCTGGAGAATTATTAAACAAGTTACCAGGCGAACCAATAATTAGGTCACTTAATCCATCATTGTTAATATCTCCTCCTGAATTAAGGGAAGTGCCTGACAAATCAGATTCGTTGATTCCGTGAATGACTAAACCATTAATGCCGTTGATGCGAGAGAGGTTGAAAATAGGAGTAAATCCGCCATTATTGCCGAATAAAACGTAGGTTTTACCTGCGGCAAATTTACCATTTCCGAAAGCTTGAGAAACACCAAGAGTTAAGTCATCAATGCGATCGCCATTGACATCTCCTGCACCACTAACTGAACTAATTGAATTACCATCAATGTTGTTAAGAATGGTGAATCCGTTATTACCGTTAAGTTGGGAAAGATTGATTCGAGAAGCAAATCCTTTGCTGCTACCAAAGATGACGTAACTCTTTCCAGTTTCAGAGTTGGTGCTGGCAAGTGCGACGATTAAATCATCAATTCCATCACCGTTTATATCCCCTGCTTGACTGACGGTTGTACCAAATTTTTCTTCGCCAGTATCGAGGATGAAACCATTTGTGCCGTTGAGATCGGAGAGGTTAAAATTAGCAGGAAATCCACTGGCAGAACCGAAGATTACGTAGCTGTTGGAGTCGT
>JBAVZX010001157.1:0-1891 GCA_049589015.1 Phormidium sp.
GGATAAAGCGGGAGAGCAGACAAATCGAAAACCTGATACAAACGCATTGAGGCATCTTCACAACCTGCTGGTTCTTTTGGTAAACTTTTGTAAGCCGGATGACCGAAACCAAACAAAACCCAACTCAAGAAATATTCCAAATATTCCCAAGCACTCCAAGTCCGCCATTCCCCATGTTTGGGAATACAATTAAGCGTATTGTTTAGCATATTTTCTGCTATGCTCGAATACTGCCATTCAATTTGAGGAATAGGTGAATTTGGTAGTGTTTCTTGAATTACAAATTTGGGTAATCGTTCGGGTTTTCGATTTTCTAAAAGAGCTAACATTGGTTCCATTTGCCATCTCGTCCAAGCGTGAGCCGGAACAGCTTGACATCTAGCCCAGTAATCCCATCTTCCCCAAAGACAACGGTCTACTTGCGCTAAAATTGGTAAGAGCCAGCCATGTTTTAAATCCCGGTTGAGATGAGGAATTAAATCTTTCTTGCTCTTAATTTGGTAGGGTTCTTTTCGTAAATGCTGCCGAACTTCAATACGAATTTTTGAATCAATTAAGGGAATTTCAAGTAAACTTTTCATGGGTAACAACAACAGAAGTTTTGCTACCCATTGACCGCAATCGCGGTTAAGTTATTCAAGATAAAATGGTGGTTGCCTGTTGATATCTTCTGGCAAATTAGATGGTTCGCAAAAACGCTGCGTTTCCAATAAACTAATAGCAGCCGGATACTCGTTGGGAGCAGAAGTCATTGTTGTCGGCAGTGCCAAAATCGTCACAAAATAACGACTATAATTTAGTGCTGGGTTTAATGCAGGAGCTAGCCAAGTAACGTACAATCTCCGATGAATTCCTATGACTAATCCTGCACTAGAAGTAACAGCAGCAACGCCTTCGATAAAATCCCCATTAGCCGGACTAGTGCCAAATCTTTGATAACGGGTAATTGTTTGAAGTTGTTCGCCATCAGTAATTGTTCCCAACAATTCTGACTCAATAGCAATTCTCAATCTTAATCCTTCATGTGGACAAATGACCCAGATAGGCGGTACAAATGTATAGTTGACCATACTTAATCTCTAAGTCGATAAAGTGAATTTCATAAAAAAACCCGCATTAGCGGGTTGGTAAAAACTTCAATTTCCTCACTTTTTCATTTCAAAAATGCTCAACCTAGCTGGGTATATAAAGCCGATTTAACCTCCCCAACTCTCAACCATTTGAATTTCAACTTCACAGAGTATTGGTGCTAAAAACTTGTCTCCAGCCTCTACCATATTCGGGTTGAGCTATTCTGGTGCGGGGACAGGAGTAACATCGAATAATTGATTTGGCGGTAAGTTTCATCGCAGTGGTAAATACTAGCTTTTTTTTAGCTACCGCTATCGCGGTTATCAAACAAAAAGCCAGTATCAAATCAAGTATTAGGTAAAATCAAGATGAAACAATCTTCAATCAAAAACCAACAACTACTAGAATGCGCCATTAAGCTACGTTTATTACTTGAAGAATACGGAGAAGATACCTTTTGTGATGCAGTGCAAAACTTATTGGATAATCATCCTCATACTCAACCTTTAGCTAACTACAATTACCAGGTGATTATGTTACCGAGCGATTATGATATTGAAGCAGTTTTGCAGACAGCTACATTAACTGCTAAGTAACTAATTCTAAGGTATGCTGAAGAAGCCTTTAATATCAGCAGTATAAGCAGTTGGACAAAAATAAAGTGAACTATGAGGACAAGGGAACAGGGAACAGTAAGGGTTTCAGGCTTGTTAACTTTACTTAACACAGAGTCTTTTACTTTTGTCCGACTACTTATAATGGTTTCAAATGTTAATGAAAACTCGGTTCCTCGCCCGACTTGCTCCTACATAAAAAAGCT
>JBAVZX010001158.1:0-3165 GCA_049589015.1 Phormidium sp.
GGATATTTGCTCTGAAGGAATGACTTGTCTGAAAAAAAGTCAGGAGCAGATTGAATTGATTCAGGGAATGTTTGGGGGACAAAGCGGCTTAACAACATTGAATCAAAAGGAAAACTCCCTAAATAGCGAAGTAGAAAAAACTATTCAAGATTTGCATAAATTGCTCGATGAAGCCGGATGTTGGATTGGAGGTAGTTTAAAACAAGCAGCTAAAACAGGTAAAAACATTCAAACAACTTTAATGATGGGAACAATGCTTTATGGCGGACTGATTGCGAAAATAATGGACGATTTTGTTGAACCAATTAAAGAAATAAACAACAGTGTCGTTGCCCCACTGACATCAAAAAATTCTGGCTTTTCCATTATTAAAGAAACTGAAAATCAAATGCACGAAAAACTTAGCATAGATTCTGAATTTCAAAAATTGGAAACATCTATGGAAGCAGATAAAAAAAGAAAAGAAAGGGAGTCAAAAGTGTCCGGTGAAGTACGCAATCAACCTGGAACCAGTGGTAAAAAATAGGTATACCAGGAGTATTAAACGATGAATGAAGAGGAAGAAAGAAAGCAACTTTGGAAAGTTTATTACATAGTGTTAGGTGTAATGATAGGAGGAAGCATTTTAATTCTTGGGGGACAAGCTGTATGGAACGGAATACAACAAAATCTCTCTCCTTCCGCCATTCAAACTAATCCACCATCTTCTACACCCAGCAATCCATCCACTGATACTTCACCATCTTCAGTTAATCAAGAAAATCTTTCTAATCCGTTTGAACAAGTAGCATTTCCATTCCCAAGCTGTGGAGACTCTCTTCCTACAGACCCTAATGCTTATCCAGTTAACTTTTATCCAGTTTTCATTAATTATACTGAAAGCAATTTACAAACGGTTAAATCTAATTTTTGTGGAGATGCTTATAAAATAATTAGAAAAAATACAGATCAAATATCCATACAAGTAGGCTCATTCGTCACGCTCGAAAGAGCCAAATATTTCCAAAGCTTTATGTCTAATAAATTTGGAAATGCAGAAATAGGAGAACCAAGACAAATCCAAACTATACCCAGGTAAATAATTATGGATGAAGAATCACAAAGACAAGAGTTATGGAAAACTTACAAAATTTTAATGGTTGTAATTATCGGCGGAGCCATCCTTATTATTGGCGGACAAGCTGCATGGAATGGAATACAAGAAAACCTATCTCGTTCCGCAGTTCAAAATAATTCACCATCTCCTGAATCTTCCCCTTCTGTAAATTCATCTTCTCAAATCCCACCAACAGCAAATTCAAATAGTTTGACGAAGGAGGAAGCTGTGAATGTAATTAGTAGATATTTAGAAGCAAAGCGAAGAATTTTTGCTCCACCTTACGATCGCCAAGTTGCTGCTAATTTTACAACTGGCAATTATTATAACAATCTGACTAAACCAAATGGACAAATTGACTATGTACAAAGTATTAATGCTTGGTATGAATATGGGAAGTCTCAAGTTGATCCTACTGGTTACTTTGAGTTTATTGGTGGACAAGCACAAATTGAAGTCAGAGTTACACAAGATTTCTCCTACTACGAGTATGGCAAATTAAAAAACTCTTATAAAGATTACTCCAAAATCTATCGATTTACACTCATTCCAGAAAATGGCATTTGGAAAATAGCAGATAGACAGCCTTAGTAGATAAAAGTAGGAATATCAGCAGAATTAGACTATGAATGAAGACCAAGAAAAAAGTCAACTTTGGAAAATATATTGGTGGTTGTTCGGTGGAATAATTGGTGGATCAGTGTTAATTATTAGCGGACAAACTGCATGGAACGCACTTGAGCAGAATATGTCACAGTCCACTTTACCATCCCCGTCAAATACATCAACGCCAGTCAATACTAGCGGCTCAAATAACACATCTGGAGAAAAGATTGCTAAACCTTCACCAAAAGAAGCAGTTCCAAATTACTATTCAAATATTAATAACCGTGAGTATCAAGCTGGGTGGAATAAATTATCTCCCAGCCTACAAAACAATACAGATGTCCACCCAGAGGGTTACACTTCTTATCTGAACTGGTGGAGAACAGTTGATCGAGTAGAAGTTTTGGAAGCTAATCCCAGAGAAACAACTGCTGAAACAGCGACAGTGGATGTGCGATTAAAATACTTGATGAAAACTGGAAAAATAGCCCCTGAATCTTTGCGTTTATTTCTAGTTTGGGATGGTATAACTAACAGTTGGCTGATTGATAAAACAACGCATATTCCTAATTGACTCAATGATAACTTTAGAGCTAAGATAATTTGTTATCCCAAATCTCAAAACGAGACTGGGATGGCGCGATCGCAGTTCTTTTGCAGATGCGATCGCGCTTTTTTATCGAACCACATTAACCAAACTTGCTCGGAAAGCAGTTGCGAAAAACGCGAAGAAAACAGGGAAGAAAGGGAATAGCAATTTTCCCAAAACATTCTTTCTATTTAAGCAGTAATAGCTAGTTTTTCCTCTAATTCCCTGACCCGATTTTTTAACTCTTCAACTTCATCAACTAACTGCAATACTGTAATGGCAATATCTGGTCTAATTTCAGGTTTTGCTGTATTATCAATCTGTGACTGCGCCCATTCTTGTAATTTTTTCATCGTCATATTCTTATCCTCCAATTAATCCAGCGGTTGGGATCGGGACGGTAGACTGTGATTAACCGAACTGTTTGAGTTCCTTCATTGTATCCCCAGACTGAATGAATTGGCTCTCCCGTCAGGTTGTATCCTAAGACTAAGCAAGCTGGCAAAGGATAAGCGTCTGGGTAATCTTCAATTATTTCACCTCCTTGGATTACTGAAAAATAGATTTCATCTATCACTAGATTGTCTGAGGACGCTTCATTTAAACTATGTTGAGATAGCTGCACCCGACCTGATGCGATCGCCTCTACAATTTCATCAATGTCCATTTCTCGCTGCTTCAAGTACTCTAATAGCTGTTGGTACAACGCTTGTTTTTGCTGCTCCGTTTCTGCTTCGCTTAGTTTGGCGTGCGATTGCGGTCTTCAATTATACGATAAAACTCTGGATCTAAGGATTTGCGACCTTGCTGGTATAAGCAGGCAAGATGCCTGGAACAATCATTTTTTTTACTCTTGTGGGGTAGGCATCCTGCC
>JBAVZX010001159.1:0-2481 GCA_049589015.1 Phormidium sp.
GGGTTAATTCGGTCAACTACCTTAGCAAACTCGTGAGCTAAGTATTCTTCGCTAATCATTTTATTGAGGTTAACACCGACAAGAGTCGCGTAAATATTTTTAGGGTGTCATGCTTGAAGGAAGTAAACTTTCTCTGAAAAGTACGGTAGACTTATCAGGTATAATTGATGGATTTGTAAAATTAAAACTAATCAGTAAATAAAGTAGTATTTCCAAACTAGCTAACAAATACCACCGAAAATGTTTCCTCATTTCATTCCTTCACCCATGTCAAACTGACAGTTAAAAGGTATTAGATTTTAGAAGTCGTAGGATTTAGGTAAGGAACTACGACTTCTACGCAAAAAAATTGCGAAAAGCGCCTTATACCAGGTAAGCTTCTTGATGAGTCCGAATCGTACAATCAGAGCGGGGATAAGTAACACAAAGCAGCGCAAATCCCTTAGCCATTTGCTCATCATCCAAGAAGTTTTGATCAGATTGATCGATTTCTCCTTCCATCACTTTTCCAACGCAGCTAGAACAAGAACCTGCTTTACAAGAAGAAGGTAAATCTATATCTTGTTCTTCCGCCGCATCTAAAATATAAGTATCTTCTGGTACCTCAATTGTTACTTCAGTTTTGGCTTTTTTGTTAATCAAAGTTACTTTGTAGATATTAGCCATTCTCAGAACCTCTAACAAATTTTCAATTCAAGTAATCTGGTGATTTGTTTAACTGCAAGGAACACCTGCGGGGCTGCAATCTCCGACTTTAAAAGATTTACCACAGCCACAAGAATCAGTTGCATTAGGATTGCTAAACTTAAACCCAGACTCAGTTAAACCATCGACAAAATCAATTTGAATTCCTTCTAATAAAGGCGCACTTTGTTTGTCAATGTAAAACAATACCTTGTCTTCTTCAAACACTAAATCATCAGGGGCAGATTCGCTGGTGATATTCATTTTGTACTCGTAACCGCTGCAACCACCATCACCTACTGCTAATCTTACAGCTTTCCGAGGCGCACTGGAATCTTCTGCATTAGAAGCTCTTAAGAAAGTGCGAAGACGAAGTGCTGCTTTTTCAGTCAGAATAACGGTCATAAAATCTCCTTGAGGTGATAAGTAGGTGAACAATAATTGCTGTAATTCCTAATGGCTATGATTGCCACAAACGGGACAATTAGGATCATGATAGGGGCGACGTTTAGCAAAATTTAGCGTTGCCAAATCCATTGTCAAAAATTCAGATAATAGAGGCTTTTCAAAACCAGTAATTACCTTGATTGCTTCCAACGCTGTCAGACAAGCTAGCGTTCCCGAAACTGCTCCTAAAACACCAAAGCTGCGGCGATCCCAATCAGGTTTTTCGGGGAAAATACAAGATAAACAAGGAGTCTTTCCAGGAATAATTGTGGTTAGGTAAGCCTCCATCCCATTCATCGCCGCCTCTACCATTGGCTTGCGCCAACGCACACAAGCAGCATTCAATAAATCCCGTTCATCAAAGTTATGAGCACAGTCAAGGGCGACATCTGCTTGTAATACTAAAGAATCCACATTTTCTGGGGTGACATATTCAGGAATTGCCTCAATTTCTACATGAGGATTGATTGCAGAAAGGGTTTCCTTGGCTTTGATAACTCTTGGTTTTCCTACCCAATCATCCGTCATTAAAATCTGACGGTTCATGTCATCTTGGCGCAAATCGCCACCCCGAACTAGGACAAGTCTACCAACTCCAGCCACCGCCAAATACAGCGCCGCTGTCCCGCCTAATCCCCCTACACCTGTGACTAATACAGTCGCTTGGCGGAGTTTTTGTTGTCCTGCTTCTCCAAAATTAGGAAGCATCATTTGGCGATGGTAGGTTTCAATTTCCGTCGGTGTAAGGTTCAACATTTCAATTCTCCTTACTTATGATTCTAATTCGGAGAGCAGAACCACATTTTTGGGCTTTTCTTTGAACACTTTAAACAACTTTTGTTCTACCCCTGAAGAAGTAATGAATAAGTTATAAGAATCGATCAGAGCATCCTTATATTTTTCTAATTTTTCTTCATCACTATCAGCAGGAAAATTAGCGTCAATTTCAGCCATTAATTGAGAGAATTTCTTCAAAATATGCAAGCGATTGACATTTACCAATTCCTGCTCATAAGGGAGTTGGAAAAACTGAAAATATTGTTCAGCATCAGTGAGTTTGCGAAATTCAGATAAACTTTGTGTCATTTTTACTGCTCCCGTGCTTTTAGTTGTTTTTTCAGTTCATCTAACTCGCGATAAAGCTCGTAAGTTTTGGAAGCTACTTCCATGATTTGCTCAAAATCTGTTGGTAAACCTTCGGCTAAATCATGAAGTTCCATTTTCATTTGTCCACCTTTGCTATTGAGGCGTTTAATTTTAGTTTTTAATTCCTCAATGCTAAGTTCGCTAGAAGCGGGAATATCTGCTTGCACCATTGGTTTTTCTTCCTTGACTAAAGCTGGGCAACAT
>JBAVZX010001160.1:0-5249 GCA_049589015.1 Phormidium sp.
TCGTAAAACTTTTTAAATTCATCAAAGAATTTATGCCATCGCCGATGTAAACTGTAATAGTTGGGGTCGGAAGGGTATACAATTGTTTTACGCTCAATTACCATATTTTGATGGCCTTCCCACTTGAGCAAAACTTCTGGTTGCTTCTGAGTACTATCTTTATCTAAACATTTCACCAAAACATATTTACTTCCGAATGTCTGATTAAACTGGGCTACAAAATCTCTAAGATTACCTTCTTCCCATTCACACTTACCTTTTTTCCATTCACTCTCAGCGTCACGAAAGCAATTAAAAACCATTTCTGATACCTCCTCTTTTTATAATAAAATTAAGTAATTTCTCACATTTTAGATAGTGTATTTATCCTTAATTATTCTGGTTGTCCGAGTCAGTATATTAATTCAATTATTTTGCCTGATTCAGGATTTTTGAAAGTATTTATAACCTTGCGACAACTATGACTCATTAATCCTTCAGAGGAACAGTAAAATCTTGCAGCTATCCGAAAATCTGAAATAGCTTGCTGTCTTTTTCCCAGTTTCAGTAGTGCAAGACCTCTGTTGTAATATGCAGCCTTCAATTGGTCGTGCAGATTTATTGCTTGGCTATAATCTTCAACAGAACCAGCGATATCTCCTAGTTTGAAACGCTTATTTCCCCTATCCCAATAAGTAGGAGCCGGATGACCAACTGCTATATCCCATCCTTGCCTGGAAGCTTCTTCAACAGAATAAACAATTTTTTTGCCTCTTTCACGATAGACTCTATTACGAATAACAACATCTGTTAAGATAGCGTTTTGCAATTCTACTCCACTAAGTTGTGCATCGTTTAAAATTGCACCCTCTAGATTAGCCTCTTTGAGATCAGCGCCTTTCAAGTTGGCATTACTTAAATTTGCTTTTCTCAGGTTAGCTTTACTTAGTCTAGCATTGCTTAAATCTAAACCTGACAAATTAGCTTTTTGTAAATTGCATTGTTGACATTCTTTTGTTGTCATTAAACGTTTAACATTTATGGTATTTTCATCCGAACATCCACCTATTAAGACTAAAGAAACTACAGACGTTATAAAATAAACGCCTTTTTTCACAATCGACATAATGCTAACCTCTCTTAAATTTGTTGCCCAGCATAATTTGTATGTATAGAGACTATTTATTATTTTTGGGTATGTATATATATAGTTAATATTGACACAATAAAACGCGGTTTGTCAATAGTGCATTTCCTCAGTTAACACAGGCTGCTAAACTAACCGCTACAATAAACCAATGAGTTCTTGCTACTCAAACCCTGAATCCGATCGATCGCACGCTTAACCCACTATGTCCGTACAATTCCAAAAAGAATTTGATATTGTTGTTGTTGGTGCAGGACACTCCGGTTGTGAAGCTGCACTTGCTACTGCACGACTTGGTTGCAGCACCTTACTTTTAACCCTTAATCTTGATAAAATTGCTTGGCAACCTTGTAACCCCGCAGTGGGTGGGCCTGCGAAGTCTCAATTAACACATGAAATTGATGCACTTGGGGGCGAAATCGGCAAAATGACCGATCGCACTTACCTGCAAAAACGAGTGCTAAACTCTTCTAGAGGACCCGCAGTTTGGGCTTTACGGGCTCAAACAGATAAGCGAGAATATGCAGCGGTAATGAAGCGAATTGTCGAAAATCAAGAAAATTTGACAGTGCGCGAAAGCATGGTAACGGATTTAGTTTTGGGGAAAAACGAAGAGATAATTGGGGTTGAAACTTACTTTGGTGTAGCATTTGGATGTAAAGCAGTAATTCTCACCACTGGCACATTTTTGGGTGGTAAAATTTGGGTGGGAAATAAGTCAATGTCCGCCGGACGTGCAGGAGAATTTGCCGCAGTTGGTTTGACAGAAACTTTGAATCAGTTAGGTTTTGAAACGGGAAGGTTAAAGACAGGAACTCCGGCAAGAGTTGATAAGCGATCGGTCGATTATAGTAAAATGGAACCACAACCGGGAGATGCCGAAGTTCGCTGGTTTAGTTTTGACCCGGAAGTTTGGATAGAAAGAGAACAAATGCCTTGTCACATGACAAGAACAACAGCAGAAACCCATCGTTTGATTCAGGAAAATTTACATTTGTCCCCCGTTTATGGCGGTTGGGTTGATGCTAAAGGGCCAAGATATTGCCCTAGTATTGAAGATAAGATTGTGCGATTTGCGGATAAGGAAAGTCATCAGATTTTTATCGAACCGGAAGGTCGAGATATTCCTGAATTGTATATTCAAGGATTTTCCACTGGGTTGCCAGAAAATCTGCAATTATTAATGTTGCGGACTCTTCCCGGTTTGGAAAACTGCGAAATGTTGCGTCCTGCTTATGCGGTGGAATATGATTATTTACCCGCAACTCAGTGTTACCCAACTTTGATGACTAAGAAGATTGAAGGGTTGTTTTGTGCGGGACAAATTAACGGAACAACGGGTTATGAAGAAGCAGCGGCGCAAGGTTTTGTTGCGGGTGTGAATGCGGCGAGATTTGTCAGAAATCAGGAAATGATTGTTTTCCCCCGCGAACAAAGTTACATTGGGACTTTGGTGGATGATTTGTGTACCAAAGATTTGCGCGAACCTTATCGGATGTTGACAAGTCGATCGGAATATCGGTTAATATTGCGATCGGACAACGCCGACCAAAGACTCACAGCATTAGGAAGAGAAATTGGGTTAATTGATGACCGTCGTTGGGAATTGTTTACCCGGAAACAGGCGAATATTGCAGCGGAAAAAGAGCGATTGTACAGTCATCGGATTAAAGAACATGATGATGTGGGAAAAGCGATCGCAAATGACACCCAACAAGCAATCAAAGGTTCCATTACCTTAGCAGATTTATTGCGTCGTCCCGGAATTCATTATCTTGATTTAAACAAATACGGATTAGCAAATCCTGACTTAACCCAAGCAGAAAGAGAAGGCGTAGAAATTGACCTAAAATATTCAGGATACTTGCAACGTCAGCAACATCAAATCGATCAAATTGCCAAACACGAACATCGCAAACTTCCCCCAGATTTAGATTACTCTGCGATTACAACTCTTTCCAAAGAATCTCGTGAAAAACTAGCGAAAGTCAAACCTTTAACCATTGGACAAGCAGCAAGAACTGGCGGAGTTAACCCAGCAGACGTTAACGCTTTGTTAGTGTATTTAGAACTTCGTTCCCGTCAGTTAACTACGGCGATTATAGAATAAAAACCAGGTACGTTGTTGCGCTTTAGCGCCCTTATCGAGATTGGTAAGAAGAGTGCTAAAGCACAACAACATACTAATTGTTTTGCTATTCTCCGGCAATAATGTTATCAGTTGCGTATAATGACTGGGGTTTTAGTCAACATTTTTTATGGAGACATACTTAGTTCAATTCGTTTATTACGCAGCTTTTGAACATCCAAACACTGAAAGCGCACCTACTGAAGATAAAGAATGGGTGAAAGCTTATCGCGTCATTCCTAGAGTGGGAGATTGTGTATTTAAGGACGGAGAATGGTTTCAAGTAGAAAGGGTTTTTCTCTATCAACCATCAGGAAAAGGAATAGATGCACAAGTGCAATGTTCATTTTATGGTAGTAATAAAGTGTGAAAGTGAAAGTAATGATTTTTACCAACTTTGCTTTAATAGAAGCAGAAACTAAGAACTTTCCTTGGACTAATGACCACTGACCGACTACCAACAGAGAAAAAACTGCTGTAAGCTATGCTGATTAGCAAGCGTATAATTGTTAGGGGTTTTAGCAGTATTTTTTATATAAACTTTAGCTTCGCACCTAGCGTCATCCGCACCTTTAAACGCTATCGTTAAAATCAGCAAGGAGTGAATCAACAATATATGCCACAGGAAGTTAGTACTAACCAGATTGCGGTTAAGTCTTTAGAAGGAAAATCAGACCAACCTTGGTCAATGGATGCGAACGCCAATCGCTTGATGGACGATATTTTCGCAGACGTGGAGAGAATACTCGAAAGTGGTAGTGAAACGCCGACGGTACCAGATGAACCCGCGGAATATGTTTCTTTCCAAAAAGTTGCTGTTCCCTCGGTGACAATTCCCGCAGAAATTGCCTCTCGTTCCACAGTAGCAGAACCAATTACTAAACCAGAAAAAATCGAAAAGCGTCAGCAGTCTGGGAAGTCCCTGGAAAAATGGTTGTTGATTGCAGCTTGTGCTTCTTTAGGAATTACTTTGTTATTGTGGGTTTTAGGTCAAGGTAGATTGAATTGGTTAGTGGGGAATAATTTCGCCTCGACTACGAAAGCGACTCAAACAACACAGAAAGAGTTAGCTTTTGTGGATTATATGCAGCGATCGCTAGAAAGTATCGATCAAAAAGCGGAAGAACGCAAGCAAATTCCCGTAGTTCCTCCAGCACCTCCACCAAGTCAACCACCTTTACCTGTGCTGTCTCCAGGTAATTTACCGCAAAATTCTAACCGTCCTAATGTTTTAGAACGAGTTTACATCCCAGTTTATCCCCAACCGCGGATTATTTACACCAATCCTAGTCCTAATGCTCCGTCTCCAGCAGCAAAACCTTCCCCCCAAGCTGCTGCGCCAAGTCCCACAACTTCTACACCCAAAGCTTCCCCAACTCCAAAAGAAACTTCTACAGCGAAAGCTTCCCCAACTCCAGCAGCAAGTCCAAAACCTGAAGCTAAACAAACCTCCCGTCCTGTGGGAACTGCGCCAACTGTTCCCAAGCTGAGTGCTGCTTTACCAACTCAAACAGCATCACCCACTGCAAAACCGACAACCACAGCTTCACCTACTGCAAAACCGACAACAGCTGCTGCAAAACCAGCTGCTTCTCCAACCCAAGCTGCATCGGAATCTCCTAGAGTTGCAGCAGTTTCTCCTTCACCGACAGCACAACCTACTTTTAGAAATCGGTCTACACAAGCTACTGCTCCTACTCCTACTAATCAGTATAGTTTGCGCGGAGTTTTAGTTTTGGGAAACAGGTCAGCGGCTATTTTTGAAGTTAGCGGTGTTTCTCGGCGGATTTATGTCGGAGAAAGCATCGGTTCGAGTGGTTGGACTTTGGTAGAAATTAACAACGAAAATTCCGAAGCTGTCATCCGCAGAAATGGCGAAGTTCGCTCTATTTTTGTCGGACAACAGTTTTAGAAGTTTTGAGTTTGTAGGGGCAGGTTTAGCAGATAATCTATAAGTCAAATAAACAATTTTAAAGACAAAGCCTGCCCTTACAC
>JBAVZX010001161.1:0-4248 GCA_049589015.1 Phormidium sp.
ATATAAAGCACTTTGGCGTAAAAGTTCCATGAAAGTTTCTACTTCTACACCTTGTTTTTCGACTAAACTTAAACTCAATGCAAAGGCAGTAGTTAGGGAAGCAATTAATTGATTGAGTGCTAATTTAACTGCTGCTGCTGTACCTACGGAACCAATTAAACGAGGTTCGGAACCGAAGTTTTGTAAGAGATTTGACCATTTAGCAAATTGTTCGGGAGTCGCGCCTACCATGACGATTAATTTACCAGTTTCGGCTTCAGGAATACTGCCTAAAACTGGCGCTTCTAAATACTCACCTCCAGCTGCAATTACTTGCTTTTCAATCTCTTGGCTTTCTTGCGGGGAAATGGTTCCCATTTGAATGATTGTGCGTCCTTTAAGTTGGGTTTTCGCACTCTCAGAAAGTAAAGTTTGCTCAATGGCTGAAGCGTTGGTAAGCATGAGAATTATACAATCGGAATTAGCGATCGCACTTTCCGCCGAATCAACTACTTGAACACCCGCTGCTTTCAATTCTTCCAACTTTGATGCAGTGCGATTATAAGCAATCACAGATATTTTGGCAGATAATAATCTTTGCGCCAAAGGCTTACCCATTAACCCAGTTCCCAAAAATCCAACTTTCATTTACTGCTCACCCGATCGCAACAACTCAACATTACACCTTCTTTGACAATTAATTTCATTTGTGATTATTTGATTAATTCTTATTATTTGTAACCTTTTTCTTTAATTTACATTAATTTCTTGAGAAAATGCCAATGCTGCTTGATAAGCAACTTGGTAATCCTTCCCGCCTAACATCACCTCACCGTAATACTCGTAAGGCATTCCCCCATAAACTGGAAGTGGATTATCTTCTGGGTAATCTTCCTTTGCTTCTTCAACTGCGGCTATTAGTTGCTTTACTGTTAAACAATGTGCCGGAAAATAGTACAGTTCTTCCGCCTTTTTGTCCCAAAGGGTAAAGGATGGATCGACAACATTATTATCCATCTCAATCCAGCTATGTTCGATCGGAGGCAAAGATTCCCCCGCAATCACTAAAAAACCTTGCACATAAGTGCAATTAGGATGCAGTAGCGCCGCTTTGTAAGCATTCTCGAAGGCATTCTTAGCTAACTTTTTCAGAGATTGACCAACTTCTATGGAGAGAGTAGCATCTAACAGTTTATTCATACCTATTACATAAGATTTTCTCTTAAATTATAAACACTAATAAGCACAATGATAATAAAAAAATATTGACTGTTGCTAGCAACGATAGTTTGCCAAGCACAGTCAACATTGAAAGTGAGATTTTTTCAACTATTGTTGCTGTAATTGGATGAAATTACAGATTGTGAGAGCTTAAATACTCAGCTAAAGCTTCCGATCCACCAATCAATTGCCCGTCAATAAATACTTGTGGTACAGTTTTTGCACCAGTCACAGCTTGCAAAGAACGAGTAGTGATATCCTTACCCAAAACAATTTCTTCAAAATCAATTCCCCTTTCTTTCAACGTAGCTTTAGCACGAGCACAGAAAGGACAACCGACTTTTGTAAATAGGGAAACTAACTGAGGTTTCGCTGCTTCAGGGTTGATATATTTCAGCATTGTTTCTGCATCAGAAACTTCAAAAGGATCGCCTTCTACTTCCGGTTCAATAAACATTTTTTCGATTACTCCATCTTTGACTAACATAGAGTAACGCCAAGATCTCTTGCCAAAACCTAAATCACTTTTATCTACTAACATTCCCATTCCTTCACTAAATTCTCCGTTCCCGTCGGGAATGAATTTAATATTTTCTGCCTGTTGATCTTTCTGCCACTCTTCCATTACAAAAGGGTCATTTACCGAAATACAGATAATATCATCGACCCCATTTTTTTGGAAAGTTTGGTACAGTTCATTGTACCCAGGAACGTGAGTGGAAGAACAAGTGGGAGTGAACGCGCCGGGAAGAGCAAAAACTACCACAGTTTTCCCGGCAAACAATTCATCAGTTGTTACATCCAACCATTTACCATCTTTACGAGTTCTAAAAGTTACATTGGGAACTCTTTCCCCTTCACGGCTTTTCAACATGATTCCTATTTCCTAATTTGGCAAGGTTTTGCTGATAGTAGGACGATTTGGTGAAGCATTATTTGTTACTAACACATCACTGCGATCGCTCACAATTACCCCAACTGTAAAACAAAAACAGTTGTTGCTAATCAGTTTAGTTCAAAAAATGCCAAAATGTTTCCTAGTCGGGTAAAGAGGGAGGAAATTTTTTCTGTATAATAAGTGGGTTATCCTTAGCTGCAAAAGTCAACATTAAAGGCGAAAAAAATGGCGCGAGGCGATCAAATCTATGCTATGAGACATTTTATCAACATTAAAGGCATTTATGAACATCACGGAATTGACTGCGGCGATGGTACAGCTATTCATTATCGCAAACCTAGCGAAACAATTGAACGCACCTCTTTAGAAACCCTCGCCCAAGGTGGGATAATTTATGTCAAACGATACCAAACTTCTTTCATTCCCGATGTGGTTTTGCATCGCGCCGAAAGTCGTTTAGGCGAAAGGAAATATAACTTACTTTTTAATAACTGCGAGCATTTTGCTACTTGGTGTAAAACAGGAGTTAATTACAGTCAACAGGTAGTAGACTTTATTCCGATGCTACGTTATATTGATGTAGATACTTTATCCGACCCGGTGAACCGTTCTTTAGAAACAACTCCAAAAGACGAAACTACTCGGTTACTTGAAGAAGCTCTTTCTCAAATCCGCACTACTTGGAATAACATCCAGCCTCAGTATACCCAAACTCTCAAAGAAATGAATGATTGGGAAAAAGTAGCCAAGGAAGCTTTAAAGCGAAACCGGGAAGATTTAGCGAGAGCAGCATTACCTAAAAATGTTGGATGAATGCCCCCGTTACAGCGTAGCTTAACGGTGGGATGAAATCCGACCAACGTTCCTCAGACGCGAAGCAACATTTTAATTGTACTTTTTCTGGGTAAACTATGGTACAATTAAGGAAACCCCAGGTCGAGGGAAGCAGCAATGTTAGTCGTAGAAGCTAAGTTAAAGAACGGCGCTCCAGAGCAATATCAAAAACTAGATGAAGCCATCAGAACGGCGCAATTTGTCAGAAACAAATGCGTTAAATACTGGATGGAGAACAAAGGGACTACAAGAAATGATTTGCAGAAACTTTGCGCCGTATTAGCTAAAGATACTACGACACCTTGGGTAAATAAACTAAACTCTCAAGCTAGACAATCCAGTGCAGATCGAGCTTATGTTTCCATCTCTCGGTTTTATGCTAATTGTCGAGATTCATCAGTAAAGAAGAAAGGATTTCCTAAATTCAAAAAGCATAGCAGGTCAGTAGAATATAAAACTACTGGATACTCGCTATCAGATGATAGGAGACAAATCACTTTCACTGATGGATTCAAAGCAGGAACTTTTGACATTTGGTGTAGCCAAAGAACGCTAGTCTACTACTCCTCTGAGCAAATTAGGCGAGTCAGGGTAGTTAAAAGAGCCGATGGCTATTACTGCCAATTCCTCATTAATTACGAGAGAGAAGAGAAGCATGAATTCACTGGCTCAGTAGTTGGGATAGACTTAGGATTAAAAGAGTTCTACACCGACTCTAATGGCAACACCGTAGAAAATCCTCGCTTCTTCAGGAAGTCAGAAAAACGACTTAAAAAGGCACAAAGGAGATTATCTAAACGCCACAGGAAAGGTCAAAAACAATCCAATAACTATCACAAGCAGAGGCAAAAAGTAGCTAGGTTGCACTTAAAAGTTTCACGACAACGTAAAGATAGGGCAATCAAAGATGCTCTAGCGTTAGTCCAATCTAATGATTTGGTAGTCTACGAGGCTTTGAAGGTGTCCAATTTGGTGAAGAATCACAAGTTAGCGAAAAGTATTAGCGATGCTTCTTGGTATCAATTCACGCAATGGGTAAATTATTTTGCCAAGATTCATAAGATAACTTGCATCGCTGTACCACCACAATTCACGACGATTGATTGTTCGGTTTGTGGGGCAAAAGTCTATAAGACTTTGAGTACTAGAACCCATCAATGCCCTCACTGTAAAACAGTTTTAGATCGGGACTGGAACGCCGCAATTAATATTCTCAAAAAAGGGTTGAAATACTTAGGGGAATACCTTAACGGTACTGTTGGGCAAACAGGAACCGACCCAAACGACTGGGAAGAATCCGGCCTCTGGGTCTTCAA
>JBAVZX010001162.1:0-1562 GCA_049589015.1 Phormidium sp.
GTTAATGCTTTGTTTGGTTCTCACTGGGAATCAGTTGCAGATGTAGTTTCTCAAAAAACTGGGATCGATCGCAATACCATCCTCCAAATGCTCCCCATGTTAGTACCTCTAGTACTAAATTTCCTCCAAACTGGTAACAATACCCAAAATCCTCAAGGTGGAAATCCTGTCGTTAACAGTTTCCTCGATGCTGATGGCGATGGCGATGTCGATATCGCTGATGCTATGCAAATGGCAAATCGCTATTTCACTAACTAATAGGTATGTTGTTGCGCTAAAGCGCTAAAGCGCAACAACTTACCTATTAACCTTCTGTACCTCGATCGATTCTACCTATTTCTGCCTCAGTTAATCTCACTTCTAATGCACGCACCGAATCCTCAATACTAGCAACTTTACTCGCCCCAGGAATCGGTAAAATACTAGGCGATTTAGCTCTTAACCATGCTAAAACAATACAATATACTGATACTTCTTTTTCTTTTGCTAGTTTGGCGATCGCTTCCACATCTTCTAAACTACCAACTCTCCGACTCCCACCCAACGGACTCCAAGGTAAAAAAGTTAAACTCTCTCTTTCACAATATTTCAACACTCCATCAATTTCTGGCAAACGATGCCAAGGGTTAAATTGATTCTGTACTGAAACAATTTCTACTATCTCACGCGCCTGTTTAATCTGCTCAACTGAAAAGTTAGAAACACCAACAAATTTAATCAATCCTTCGGCTACAGCTTCTTTCGCTACTGTCAGCGATTCTTTAATAGAATACTCTGGATCTGGGGCGTGATATTGCCATAAGTCGATCGCTTTCTCCCCCCCCAACGCCGCAAAACTTTCCCTAATTGTCTTTTTTAAATGCTCAGGATTTCCATTCCTTGTCCATGCACCATTCGGGCGCATCAATCCGCCTTTAGTAGCAACAATCACATTACTAATATCACCGCCATACTCGCTTAAAGCTTTGGCAATTAGTTTCTCATTGTGATGTTTATCTGTTTCATCTTTACAATAAGAATCCGCTGTATCAATGAATGTAATTCCCAAGTCAAGCGCACGATGTATCACTTCAATTGATTGCGATTCAGGCGGTCTGCTGCTTAATGACATCGGCATTCCACCCAGACCGATCGCACTGACACTAATATTACTCTTTCCCAGACGTTTTGTTTCCATCACCTAAACCTTGGCTGCACCTTAAAATTATAGGTTACTCCAATCTCAGCTTTATGAAAGTATTTCTGATATCATCTCTTCTTCTGAGTCTAACTCAATATTCTGGATTTCTTGTAAAGTTTGCCACCCCGCTTGCCACATTGTCCGGTCTTTCAAAGCTTTAGCATTAATCCAAAATCGCACGTTTGGATCGCAGGAAGCGATCATCTCAGCAAATACCCATTCCCCTTGGTTTTTGCGATTTACTACTTGAAAATGCCGCCAACCCCAAGTTTT
This sequence comes from Phormidium sp., assembly GCA_049589015.1. Lineage (GTDB taxonomy): Bacteria > Cyanobacteriota > Cyanobacteriia > Cyanobacteriales > Aerosakkonemataceae > Floridanema. Next base: position 1,454 of record JBAVZX010001162.1, read on the forward strand.
TTGTAAAGCTGTCCATTTGGAACCAACTAAATGAGGAAATTTCTGCTTTTTCGTCATTTTTTGCATAATTATTAATTGCTAAAACAAAAGCTTTTCTTCCCTTCTGCCC
>JBAVZX010001163.1:0-2538 GCA_049589015.1 Phormidium sp.
ATCAAAACTCTTTCCGAAGCTGCCAAATATACTCCCCAATGGCAAGCCGGATTTTGGTATGAATTTCTGGAAAGAAAAGACGGTTATGAAGGGTTAGTTAAGACTTATGGCTTCAAATTTACCAAACCTCCGAAACAAATGGAGTTAGGATTAATGTATCAAGCTTTAAAAGAAAAGCAAGTAGATTTTGTTGCAGCAAATGCTACAGATGGCTTGATTCCTGTGCTGGATTTAGTGATTTTAGAAGATGACAAAAAGTATTTCCCTCCTTATGAAGCTATCCCGGTTTTCAATCAAGCAACACTGCAAAAATATCCAGAATTGCGAGAAGTAATCAATGAATTAGCCGGGTTAATTTCAACTAAAGAAATGCAAAAGATGAATTATCAAGTAGATAATCAATCTCGTCCCGTTGCAGAAGTTGCCCGTGAGTGGCTGAAATCTAAAAAACTTTAATCTGCACCTCAGCTAAAATGAAAACGAAGTTCGGATCAAGCCAACCCAAATCGGAGGATTTGCTGCATTATGTTCGGGATTTGTAATTACCAAAAATCCCGGACTGATAAAAATTCTGTCAGTCATTGGGTAGCGATAAGATAACTCAAAATGCAAAGAAGTATCCCGATCTTCTCGTCCAAAAACATCATTATTTATTACTTTCGGAGGCATACCAAAAACAAAACTTAATTGCGAACTTGTTTTACCTAAATCTGCTAAAAATGCCGTCAGTGCCCAACTCCAAATCTCGGCTTGAGCACCCCGAAAACCATTTAACCCACTTACGCTGGGAGAAGCTTCCGCTCTAGCATTAAAGTAGCTAACCCAACCACCTAATATCAATTTAGGACTGATTTTGTAAGTAAATTGTAAGCCAAAAGCATTGGAGGAAGTTGCTGTACTTGTACCAAAAGGAAATTGACCGAATACACTACCTTTACTTCCCGTTATGTTATTAGTTATTCCAGGTTCAGGGGCATAGTAATGACCATAGGTAAAAGCAAATCCAAATTGCTCAGTTGGAGTATAACTTATTTGACTCAAAACAGTGTACTGACCCTTAAATATTCCTTCTCTCACATTGCTAAGAGAATCAGTTAAATAACTAATACCGCCAGCTAATTTGTCAGTAAAATTGTAGTAAATTACTCCACCACCACCAAAAGCAAAAGAGTAAATCGGACTTTCTGCGCCAAAATTTGATATGGAACTAACTGGATTAAAAGCTGGAAAAATCCGCGTAGGAAAGTCGGCAATAGGAGCGATCGCTATCACCCCCCGTTTCCCCAACGGAAATTGATAAAATAATGTCCCTAACCTGATATTATTGCCAGTGTTAATAGTCAGCAAACGAGACATTTCTGTTCCAGTAACACCACTGCCAAAATTATTAGTATTTCCAGCTACCAGTTGAGTTCGCAATCTATCTTTGCCAGTAAAACTAGTATCAAAGTTCAGTACTACTGCTCCTGATAACGCGATCTCATCATCCAACTTTTCCCTAGAGCGACTCCCTGGAGAAACTGCTTTTCTGTCACCAAAAGCACTAATTAAAGAAAAATTTGCTGAACCTCGTAAAACTGTAGTCGGACTAAATTGATGCCCTTCGATAAAAGCTACTCGCTGTTCTACGTTGTCTATTTTGGCAGTAATATTTTTCAGTTCTGTAGCGAATTCTGCTTGTAGTTTTTCGATAACTAGTAAGTCTTCTTTTTGGGGAAACTGATTGTTAAAACTTTCAATTAAACGTCTAACACTGGTTAGGCAATCATTTAATCCTGCGGCAAATTCGTAGCGAGTCATCGCTCGATTACCATTGAAATTTCCGCCAGGAGAACCACTAATACAGCGATATTTTTCGACTAAACTTTGTAATGCTTGATAAGCCCAATGATCGGGAGTTACATCTGACAACTGATGCACATTAGTAATCGTTTCATCCAAATCATCCAAAACGGGAGGAGGCCCACTGTATAGTCTTTCGATTTGCTCAATTGTAGTTTCTTCGGCTTCAGATTCAGGATTATAAGTTACTAATGGTAATTTCTTTGAATTGCTTAAAGATGCTTCTCCAATCGGATTTGAATTGAGATTTGTTTGCCCTAGAACTGGAGATAAAATTAGTAAATTACCACCCAGAATTGCTGAGGTAAGAGATAATGAGAGTTTTAAGTTTTTCATGATTGTTTTGAGAGATTAATCCTCACACCTAAAACCGCTGTGAATCTTCGCGGTGAAAATTGCCAAAAACTAGAAGTTTAATAAGGTCGAATTGACATTTGAGTTTTTACAGCTTCGATCGCTCTTTGCGCCACATCTTCAGGAATTTTGGTATACTCTAACTGCTCATTAAACTCTTGACCTTTAGTTAAAATCCAAGTCAACAAATTTTGAGTTGCCTTCAGCGTATCTGGGTTAAGATACTTTTTAGACACCAACAACCAAGTTAAACTCACCAAAGGATAACCCTCTTCTGGATCTTTGATATCTTCAGTAGTCAAGTCCTCATTAAATTTGACATTTGCTAAAGCTTTCTTGGTT
>JBAVZX010001164.1:0-2719 GCA_049589015.1 Phormidium sp.
CTCAATCACCCTAACTCTTTCGGCGGCGATGTTAATTAGTGTCTTCTTTGTGCAGCATAATTTTGATGGTTCTTACGCCCACAAAACAGAAGGCTGGGACTATTTGCTGGGAGCAATTCTGGGCAGCAGTTACCTGGAGTTACCGACAGTTTTTAAATGGTTTACCGCAGACATTGGCTATCACAATATTCATCATCTTTCCGAAAGAATTCCTAATTACAATCTGGAAGCTTGCCACAATCAAAATCGTCACCTGTTAGCTAATTCAAAAGTTCTGCAAATGTCCGATATTCCTGATTGTTTTAAATTTATTCTGTGGGATTCTGCCGCGAATCGTCTAGTATCGATCGCATCATTTCGCCAATCTACCCAATCCATTGTAGATACAGCAGATCTCAGAAACCCGGTTTCTTGAAGAAACCGGGTTTCTTTGTACCTCTTTTTTTACCATTTACTAATCAAATCAAACTACCAAAAATCATGGAGAAAATCGCCAGATATCGCGGCAGTTTACTCGGTTTAGCAGTTGGCGATGCCGTAGGAACAACCCTCGAATTTAAACTACCAGGAACCTTTACACCAATTACAGATATGGTGGGAGGTGGCCCTTTTCAACTAATACCTGGACAGTGGACAGATGACACCTCAATGGCGCTTTGTTTAGCCGAAAGTTTAATCGAAAAAAAAGGATTCGATCCCGTTCATCAACTGCAAAAATATCTGCAATGGTGTAATCAAGGACACCTCAGCAGCACCGGAGAATGTTTCGATATTGGTGGAACTGTTCAAAAAGCACTTTGGCGGTTTGAAGAAACAGGCGAACCTTTTTGTGGTTCCATAGATCCATTAAGTGCTGGCAATGGTTCGATTATGAGATTAGCACCAGTACCGCTGTTTTATGCTGCTGATTTTGAAGATGCGATCGCCAAAGCAAAAGACAGTTCTCGCACCACTCACGGCGCTGATACAACTGTTGATGCTTGCCGATATTTAGCCGCTTTAATTGTTGGCGCAATTAACGGAATTAGCAAAGAAGAATTACTGGCAAAACGCTATTCTCCCATTCCTAACTATTGGAAAAATAACCGATTAGTCGAAGAAATAGATGAAATTGCTACAGGTTCTTTCAAACATCGCCAACCCCCAGAAATCAAAGGAACAGGTTACGTAGTAAAATCTTTAGAAGCGGCATTGTGGGCATTTTATCATAGTAATTCCTTTGCTGAAGGTTGTTTGTTAGCCGTTAATTTAGGCGATGATGCTGATACAACTGGCGCAGTTTATGGGCAATTAGCTGGGGCGTTTTATGGAGAAGAAGGAATACCGAAAAGTTGGCGAGAAAAGCTAGCGAAACATGATTTAATTGTCTCAATGGCAGAACAAATTTTTGCTTTAAGTTGGTAGTTGCTAGTTACAAATTTGGCTCTTTCTTAGCCCCCCTTGTTAAGGGGGGTTGGGGGGATCTAAACCTAGTAATCACAGCGTTAGATCCCCCCTAACCCCCCTTATTAAGGGGGGGACAGGAAAGAATTAATAAGTAGCAACTTGCGTTACTACTTATTACTGATTACCTACTATTTGAGATATTGATTTTGGCAATATTCCTTAGTTGGGGTGACAGAAATAACTTCTACTTCTACCTGTTTTTGGGGAGTTGCGATCGCCACAAATTCACTCGCCCCCACATGAGGTTTTTGCGGATTTCCCCAATCATAAGTATAACCTAAACCTGTCCAAGGATAACCAACAGTCCCTTTTTTAATATTAATTAGCTCAACATTCTCTGACGGAATTCTCCCAGGTAATACCCGACAAGCTGAATCATTAATTTCGCGATCGATACAAGGTCTAACTAAATCCTTTTCCTTTACCCACATCTCAACAAAATGGGATTTCTTCGGTTCAATTCTCAAACCCAAATACTGCTGCACTCTTAAATTCAGCATAATATTACCAGGAATTTTCAACCCAGTTCCTTTACAGTTTTGGCAAAATTCCTGCACCTGCGGAACAGCAGTTAACCACCAAACTTTGGCAGGTAAAACATATTTTTTTCCGGTTTGACTCTGCCAAAGTCCTTCCCACCTACCATCCAAATTCATCCAAGTCACCATACGATATTCTCTGACTCCTTTGATTGTTCTAGACTTAACACGGGGATTATTAATTGACAAAGACCATAAATTAGCTGTCACCTTATCATTTTGAGGTTTTTCAGCATCCTGTAACGCTTGGTTTAGTAAATTTTGCAAGTATTTATAAATATTCGGTTCGCTCTTTTGTAGATAAGAATCAACATCTCTTTCAGTGTTATTTGTCCCGGCAACTTGCTGAGAATTTCCCTGTCCTAACAAGCTAGAAGTAACTACTACCAGAAGAGTCAAAGGTAAAGTCAACAATAATTGACGATTTTTAATTTTCATACAATTCTCCTTTTTATAACTAAGTCAATCCCCAAAATTTGGTAGATTGAAAATTGCAGTACTAAAGCTGCTACTATTATATACGTCACCTGGTAGACTGCATCAGTTAAAGAAAAGTTCCTTGTATGTAAAAATATGCAAATTTATCCAATTTACAATGTTGGGCAAAATCAAGAAATTATAAGTTATGTAAAATAATTAAATAATTAATTAGGCTAATAATAAAACTAGGCAAATTAAATTTGTTTAAATCATCAATTAACTGTCTTTAAATCTCTATTTCCGGCTGATATACT
>JBAVZX010001165.1:0-5542 GCA_049589015.1 Phormidium sp.
GTACCAGCTAAATTACTAGTATAACCAGAGATGAAATGATACATTGCCTGTCTGTTTGTCAATTTAGAAATTGGAGGCAAAACCCCAAAAGCATCAGCGGTTAAAAAGATTACAGTCTTCGGATGACCACCAATACCAGGAATTACACAATCAGGAATAAATTCCACTGGATAAGCAGCCCTAGTATTTTCCGTAACGCTGCTATCGTTGTAATCAGGAATTCGTTTTTCGGGATCTATGGTCACATTTTCAATTAACGAACCAAAACGCAAAGCTTGCCAAATTTGTGGTTCATTCTTCTTACAAAGGCGAATAGTTTTCGCATAACATCCACCTTCAAAATTGAAGACTCCTTCCATTGACCATCCATGTTCATCATCACCAATTAAACGGCGTTCAGGATCGGCAGATAACGTAGTTTTCCCCGTACCAGAAAGACCGAAAAACAAAGCTGTCTTGCCATTTTCATCCATATTAGCAGCACAGTGCATCGGCAAAACATTCCGTTTCGTCATTAAATAATTCATGAATGAGAACACGGATTTTTTCATTTCGCCAGCATAATGAGTTCCGCCAATTAAAACAATTCCTTTCAGGAAATTGACTACAACAAATGCTTCGCTATTAATACCATCGGTTTCTGGATCGCCTTGTAAACCTGGAACAGAAATTACTGTCACATCTGCATGATGATGCTTCAGTTCTTCTACTGTTGGTCTAATAAACAATTGATGCACAAATAAATTGTGCCACGCAAATTCATTGATGATTCTTACACCTAACCGATACTGAGGATCGGCACCAACATAACCGTCAAAAACATACAAATCTTTGCCTTGCATATAAGCAAGTGCTTTCTTGTAAAGTTGATCGAATTTCTCTACGGAAATCGGCACATTTACGCTATTCCAATCAATCTCGTCATGAATGCCAGGATCGTCAACGATAAACTTATCTTTAGGCGATCGCCCTGTATACTTACCTGTCTTCACAAACACCGCGCCATTCTCGCCTAAAATACCTTCTTGGCGTGCTAAGGTATGTTCTACTAACTGCGATACTGATAAATTACGATACACACTACCGCAATTTTTAATTCCTAAAGACTCTAATTTATAGCTTTTTCCATTGTTTGAATCGCCTACTTGGGAAAAGCTGTGCTCCAAACGGCTGATAGTTGACATATCCAGGGAATCTAGAGAATAAGTTTTTGAGTTCACCATAATTAAGCACCCACCTTGTAAATAGGTTTCAACCTAGCTGTTCATCAACTGGTCTTGAGGTCTTCCTATTAACTTTTACCAAAAACTTTCGGGATAAAGTTACTAATTAATAAAATTTTGTATATTTTCATACTGTTTTGGAATTTGTAAATAAAATACAACCTAATGAGAGGCTTACTTTTATGCAATAAACGCATCTCCTAATTGTATATTTTACATTATTTATTCCCCAAGAACTCCCTAAAGGAATCTAATTGCTAAAAGATCTAATTCATTTGCCACTTAATCTTACTTATCTTTCAAAATAGTGATATATTTTTAATTTTGATTATGTTTCAAATTATACATTTTTTTGGTAAAGTAATACTCAAAAAAGTAATTCGTTCGTTGTAAGCACTTCAGTGCTAGGTGTCAGCTAATAGGACTAAAGTCCCCACAACGAACTTGATTAAACAAACTTACTAACTCATCATTAATTGAGATGGGGTATTACTATTACGAATTTCCGGGGAAAGCACTTGGTTTAATTTGCCACTGCGATAACCTTCTAAATCCAAAGTGACATAAATAAATCCCAACTCTTGAAAAGCTGTTACTAACTGCGGTAAATCGGTAGTTAAAACAAACTCTTTAATTTGTTCTGGTGATAATTCAATTTTAGCGGTATCACCAGCAGAGCGCACCCGCAAATTTTGCCATCCCAACTTCCGCAAAAAAAGTTCGGCTCTTCCGACTCTTTGTAATTTAGCGATCGTTATTTCTTCCCCATAAGGAAAGCGAGAACTTAAACAAGGTTGAGCAGGTTTATCCCACCAAGGAAGTCCTAAAGATTTAGAAATTTCCCTAACTTCCATTTTCGTAATTCCTACTTCCGCTAAAGGCGATCGCGCCCCACGTTCTTTTGCTGCTTGAATTCCCGGACGATAATCTCTTAAATCATCTGCATTTACCCCATCTACCACATAAGGATAACCCAAACTTAAAGCCAAAGGTTTAAGAGTATCATGCAATTCACTTTTGCAGAAATAACAGCGATTTACTGGGTTAGCAGTGTAATTAGGATTCTCCATCTCATGAGTTTGAATTATTTGATGAGTAATCCCAATTTGTAATGCTTGAATCTTGGCATCTTCCAAATCTTCTGGTAACAAAGAAGGCGATGACGCAGTTACAGCTAAAGCGCGATCGCCCAAAACATCATAAGCAACCTTTGCCACCAAAGTACTGTCAATTCCTCCAGAATAAGCAATCAGGGCCCGATCCATTTCCGCAAAAATACCTTTTAATCGCTCTAATTTATGCTCCAACATAGTTTCCTGTCTCACAAAACCAGTCAATTAAGGCTTCAATTTCTGTTACTGCTAACTTGTCTTTCAAGCTAATCGAATCCAAAATAGCTCTATATTAATCATAGCAATTTGTAATCAAAGTTGTAACTTATTTTTCAACTGCACTGGTCAAAATTAACACACTTAATATACTTGCCAACCGATAGATAAGAGAAGGATAATATTAGAAACAGTACCCTTGAAATTACCAAAAATGGTTCAAAGGGGAAGTTCATTTGATAACCCGCTGTAAACACAAACCAATAATTAATAAACGTAGGCGATCAATAAAGATAGCGCGAGTTCTATCTTTAGCGATCGCCTTTTCTCAGATCTTGCACCAGGGCTAAAAACCGGGTTTCTTGCAAATAGCTAACCCTGAAACCCTAGATTTTTCGTCAAGAAACCCGGTTTTTCAAGGCTTGTTGAGAATGGTGCAAGATCTGAGTTTTCCTGTTTACCGTACCAGAAAAGCCGCAGATTCTAGATGAGCAGTTTGAGGAAAGAAATCAGCAGGTTGCACTCTAACTAACTGATATCCATCAGCACACAAGATTTTCAAATCACGCGCCAAAGTCGCAGGTTTACAACTAACATAAACAATCCGACTCGGTTGAATTTTCAACAAAGAATCTAACACAGCGCGATCGCAACCCTTACGCGGCGGATCTAACAACACAATATCCGGGGTTAATGGCAACTGTGGCAACAAATTCTCCACCTCTCCCATCAGAAAACTAGCATTAGTAATCTGATTCAAAGTAGCATTCGCCTCAGCTTGTTCCACCGCCTCTGGTTGCACCTCCAAACCAATTACTTGCCGCAGCAATTTAGCCAGAGGTAAACTCATCGTACCAATGCCAGAATAAGCATCAACTAAAACCTCATTTCCTTGTAAATTAAGTTGCCCAATAATTTCCTGTAACAGCAACTCTGCGACTTCTGTATTTACTTGGAAAAAAGTATCCGGGCGAATTTGAAACTCCAACTCAGCAAACACTTCTCTTAAGAAAGATTTCCCCGCAATACAGCGAGTTTCCTCACCGAAAATTGCATTTGTGCGATCGGGATTACGATTCAGCGACACCCCCACCAACTGAGGATAACGCTTCAACCACGCTTCAGCCTGAGCCTCAATTCCCGGCAAATCCCAATCCTTCACCACCAAAGTTAACAACATTTCCCCCGTGCGTCGCCCAATCCGCAGCGACAGATGGCGTACTTGCCCCCGATGGTGTTTTTCGTTATAAATTCGCCAACCCCGCCCTTGAATGTCCTGCTTGACCTCACTCAGCAAACAATTTAACCTAGCATCCTGTACCGGGCATTGATTCAAATTCACAATCTGATGAGAACCCTTTTGGTAATAGCCCGTCTGCACCTTCTGGATCGACGACAAACCCACAGGATAAGTAGATTTATTGCGATACCCCAAAGCAGAATCCCCCGCCAAAACCGCATCCACAGGCGGCCCAGAAAATCCACCAATCCGTTCCAAAGCTTGAATCACCAAATTCCGCTTTGCTTCCAATTGATACTCGTACTGAATATGCTGCCATTGGCAACCCCCGCATTTATCCGCCACAATGCAGCCAGGGCGAGTGCGATGGGCAGAAGGCTCAAGGATTTCTTGCAGCTTGCCAAAAGCGTATTGCGGCTTAACGCGGAGTAAGCGAACTGAAATGCGATCGCCCACCACCGTATCCGGTACAAATACCACTCTCTCCCCAAAACGCCCTACCCCATCCCCCGTATCCGAGAGATCAGTAATCGTAACCTCCACCAACCGCCCCTGTTTCCAAAGGTGATCCGAATTATCACTTGCAGTTTGTAACAAAATGTTTCCAGTTTTAAGCATCTTTTCAATTTTAAATTTTAGATTTTCGATCGAGTTAAGAAGTCAACAAAGAGGGCTAACAAACTGAAAAACCTAACCTTGTAAGTCTCCCCTGCCCCCTGGCACCTCTGCCCCCCGACACCTCTGCCCTTCTGACCCATTCCCTTGCGTCCCTTCAAGTCGGTAAACTACGAAATGGTATCCTCAGACCTTTGTAATAAATCATGAGTGTAGTAAGCCAAGTTATTCTCAAAGCCGACGACGAACTTCGTTATCCCAGCACCGGGGAACTGACTGCTATCAAAGACTTTTTTCAAACAGGCTTACGGCGGACAAACATAGCCGCTACCCTAGCCGAAAATGAAAAAAAGATTGTTCAAGAAGCCAGCAAACAGCTATGGCAGAAACGTCCTGACTTCATTGCGCCCGGTGGCAATGCCTATGGACAACGCGAACGCGCCCTTTGTCTGCGAGACTATGGCTGGTACTTACGCCTAGTTACTTATGGTGTTCTCGCTGGCGACAAAGAACCAATTGAAAAAATTGGTTTAGTTGGCGCACGCGAAATGTACAACTCTCTGGGTGTACCCGTTCCCGGCATGGCAGAAGCCATTCGTTGCCTCAAAAAAGCTTCCTTAGCACTTTTGAGCGCAGAAGAAGCCGCGGAAGCCTCACCTTACTTTGATTACCTCATTCAGGGAATGTCTTAATCTTCAACCTTAGTGTTGGAAGCAAGACCCTACTTTGTTAATTTTAATCTGTTTCCCCACCCTTGTTGGTGTTTCTTAGCTACAAAAATGTTAGGACGCTGACAAAAGGTGGGGAAATTTTATTATTAAAAACTTAGTGAATTTACGGAAAATTTTGACAATAAAAAACCGACAGTTGACTTGTTTTCACTGTCGGCTGGTTGTGTGTTCCCTGTCGATGACTCGGCTAGAGTTCAGTTGTTTGTAGTATGGCTGTTTCAAAAAGCTTTGATAGCGATCTTAATCATCTTTAAGCTGTGATATTGATCACTAACTAAAGGTAATGAATACGTAAGATAAATTTTCCATAAGCTGAGTTTATGAGATGGGTAATTACCCGTGCGATCGCCCCCTAACTAATATCAAAATATAATAGAAAACCCCACCTAACAACCAACCTTCGTG
>JBAVZX010001166.1:0-6490 GCA_049589015.1 Phormidium sp.
CAAGGTTCAATGTATCCGTTAGATACGAGGTTTTTAGAGAGGTTAATTACCTTTCCTCTGGAATCCACTGTAGCATATAAAGCCGTCCTAGAAGGACGGGGTTTTCAACCCAATTTTTTGATAAAAATTAAAACAAAGGAAAAGGTCAGAGGGCGGGTTTTGTTTTAATTCTTCTAGTGTGATTCAACAATTATCTGCTAAACCCGCCCCTACAAAGGTTCAAAACTCTATATTTTCCCCCAACTCTCGCAACCTTTGGGCTAATCTTTCCGCCCGTTGGCGTTCTTGTTCCGCCCGTTGGCGTTCCTGTTCCGCCCGTTCTTCTGACCACAATAGTAACTCACCTTGGGCATTCCACCACCTTAACCAAAAACCAGTTCTCCCTTCGTGAGTTCCTTCCCAAACTCCCAAAAATAAATCTAATCCCGGAATCAAATAACGCCCTGTTTCATCAGGTGTTTGCAAGCGATAAGATTCCGAATCTAACTGATAAACTTCTAATCTTCCCGTATCTGGGCGAAAAATTACGTAGCGGGGAACTTTAATCACCTTTTCATAAAAAAACCACTTCCCCACACCCTCGGTAAACTCTACCGAGTACTCTTCGCCATAAGTCGCGGAAAGAAACTCCATTACTACTTGGGGAACTACGCCTTCTGTGTGCGGAGTGTAGCTGCGGCGAGGTTGCGTTGATTGCCAAGATTGTACCGGACGCACATACATCCAGTCAGGTGCTTTGCAAATTGTTCGTCCCTGAATCGCTGCACATAAGGCAAAATTAGAAACAATTAATGCGTCTTGTAACAGTTCGGGAACCGCTGTTAAAGGTTGACGCAAAGCAGCTGCTAAAAGTGGTTGGTCTGTATTTTCCACAGGATCATCTGGTAGGGGAAAATCTTCTGGTAGTTTAGGCCAAGAAATTGATAATTGAGAGACAGGAATTTGAGTAATCATAATTTAAAGTGAGGATGGGATTCGCACGCTTTCAGATTAACAAACCTCCGGTTTATTCGTTAGGATTTACTGGTGTTTCTTGCGCTGGTGGGGTATCTTGGGGAAAGAACGATCGCCAAACACCAAAACCAATTAAACCGAACACTACTACAATTATTAAAGTTGCCAAAACTGTTAACCAACTATCCCGATTCACAGTTGACACATCAACAGTTTCTCCTGCTTCTGGCTGAGTAGCTGGCGAATACAATAATGCTTTAGAAGCTTCGGTTAGTTCAGTTTCTACGGGATATGCAGCAGTTGGTGTTTCCGCTTCTACTTTTCTGGGTTCAAATAACACAGGTGGTTCGGGAGAAAGTAAACAACGAGTGAGTACGATCGAAGTATTATCATGACCATTTCTTTCATTAGCTAGGTTAATCCAAGATTGCACCGCAGCTTCTAAAGAAATCTTATTTTTCAGGACAGGTTTAGCAAATTCCTGCCAAGATTTTTCTACTGTATTTCGATCGCTCAAACCGTCAGAACATAATAATAAAATCCCCTCTTCTTCTAAAATAAATCGCTGAATTGCTGGACGCAAAATTTGCGCTTCTCGCGTTCCTAATGCTTGAGTTAAAGCACCACCATCGACTCGCCGCAAAGCTTCTCGGTAAAGACTTCGCCCTAAACGTACTTCCCTAGTTGCCACATCATCATCAATCGTTAATTGCTGACAATAATCAGCAGTAATCCAGTAAACTCGACTATCTCCGACACTAGCAATATAAAGTTCGTGACCATTTTCTGAAATTGTCCCATCTGGTTGATTAATTTTTTGCGGGATTTGCAATCCCATGACTAAAGTTGTTCCCATTCTTTGGCGCATTTCTCGCCCTTGAGAATCATTTTGTTTAGCAATGAGGTCATTTACCACGCGAATTATTGCGGTAATTTGTTCGCTGATAATATTCGCTGGCACAATTTCCGTCTGTTGGGCAATTTCAATTAATAATGCTCTTACTTGCAATTTCAGGGTTTGCAATGCCATTAAACTGGCAACTTCACCACCTTCATGTCCGCCAATCCCATCACAAACTAAGGTAAAATTAGGAATTAACAAGTCGTTAGGTGACTCGGTTTGTAATAGCAAATCCGACTCAGTGGGATAGCAGGAATCTTCATTGCTAGAACGCATTGGCCCTTGGTCTGTACCACCAGCTACTTCTAATCGGAGGGGAAGTTCAGCGGCTTTTTCTAACAATAACTGATTTAATTCTAAAGAAATTTCATCTAAAGATTTCTGTCGATCGCCAATCTGTTGCCAAATTTGCTCTAAGCGATCTAAAACTGAATGATGAGAGCCAGCAATCCATTCTAACCAACAATCACAAAAACCTGCTAAACTTGGTTGAGTATCTATGGGAACAGTAGAATCAGTAAACAGTTCCAAAAGCCTAACTCGCCAGCCTTGGACTCGGATATTTTTGGGAACCAATAAACTTGATGCTACTCCTAATTCTGATAGGGGTGTCCACAATTGGAGGATTTGCCAAAGCCAATAAACTTGTCTAACGGCCTTAGTATGATGCCATTGATCTACAATAGCAGGGTAGAGATTGCCTTCAGGATCGATCGGCACATTTTCCAGCAATATCACTTCTGCTGTGTCTGGTTCCTCGCCTAAAACAGCTACACCATAAACTTCTGGAATATGAAGACGCTGGGGAAATAACCGCAGATAGGGAATAATTTCTTCTGGTAATTCTTGGGGAACAGATGGCGGTGCTTCTGGTTGCGTATCCAGCCAAATTTGCGGTGCAATTACTTGATATCTCTCTTGTATTAGCACTCCAGGGGAAATTTCGGCTGAAACTGGGTCGGATGCCCAAAGATAGCGATTCATCGACGGTTCGGAACTACTCATAGAGCTTCATGAATAAAATAATTTTAGTTATTAAATCAGAGTATGTCTCAAAAAGTTACATTTTCTTACACAAAGGTAATAAATAAAGTGTTGTAGTCAACAAATCTTTGGATTTATTTGCATTTTATCTGACTCTGAGAATCAATACTTCATGCTAACTATAGAAGTACTGGCAATGAATATCAATATGCTTTTGGATGATTTATTAAAGAGTTTAGTTGCCACTAGCAACTACTCACTACCAACTACCGAGTATCATTCGCTGATGGGATTAATGGCAACGGTAGCATTATCCTTCACCATCAGCCCTAGTTTACTTTGGTTATTGTTTGGGGCAGGGCTGTGTTTGGTGGAATTCGCTTTACCTACAGCTTATACTGCGGTGATTATGGGAGTAGCTGCGATGATTGTAGCCTTAGTTGCGCCCTTGATGCCGTCGCCTATTTTACAGGTTATACTCTGGTTACTGCTTTCGGTGGCTTTATTTTTGCTTTTCCGTCGCTTGGCACCAAAACGGAAAACCCCTGCAATTAGGGATGCAGTAGAAGCGCAAACAATCAGCGAAATTTTGCCGGGACAAACCGGAAGAGTTTTATACGAAGGGAATTCGTGGCGGGCGCGTTGTAGTGATGAAACAAAAGCGATCGCACCTAATGAAAAAGTTTACGTGATCGGTAGGGAAGGCACAACTCTAATTGTTTTACCCGATAACTTGTAAATCAACAAATTCCCAGACAACAAAAAGGATAAAAAAATGGAATCATTTTTTGCTTTCATCATATTTCTAGTTTTAGGCGGTTCTGCGGTTTCGAGTACAGTTAAAGTGATTAATCAAGGGAATGAAGCCTTAGTAGAATCTTGGGGTAGATATAATGGGAAAAAATTACAACCCGGTCTAAATTTTGTGGTTCCTGTGGTCGAGCGAATTGTTTATAAAGCTACAGTTCGGGAAAGAGTTTTAGACATTCCCCCCCAACAATGTATTACCCGCGATAACGTATCAATTACTGCGGATGCTGTAGTTTATTGGCGGATTTTAGATTTGGAGAAAGCTTACTACAAAGTTGAAAATCTCCAATCAGCTATGGTGAATTTAGTGCTGACTCAAATTCGTTCAGAAATGGGCAAATTAGAATTAGATCAAACCTTTACCGCCCGTACCCAAATCAATGAAATTTTACTCAGAGATTTGGATGAATCTACCGACCCTTGGGGTGTAAAAGTCACTAGGGTAGAATTGCGAGATATTGTTCCTTCTAAAGCAGTCCAAGAATCAATGGAATTGCAAATGTCTGCGGAACGAAAAAAACGGGCAGCAATTCTCACATCTGAAGGGGAAAGAGAAGCTGCAATTAATTCTGCCAGAGGTAGAGCCGAAGCGCAAGTTTTAGATGCAGAAGCACGGCAAAAAGCGGTGATTTTAGATGCAGAAGCGCAACAAAAAACCATCGTTTTGAAAGCTCAAGCGGAACGCCAGCAACAAGTTTTAAAAGCCCAAGCTACAGCGGAAGCTTTGCAAATTATCAGCAAGATTCTGCAAACTGATCCCAATGCAAAAGAAGCTTTGCAATATTTAGTTGCCCAAAATTATTTTGAAATGGGCACAAAAATTGGTAGCAGCGATAGCAGCAAGGTAATGTTTATGGACCCTCGCAGTATTCCCGCTTCTATAGAGGGAATGAAAGCTATTGTCGGGGATGCGAATAATGGGAAATAAAGCGAGGTTAGGAATTTAGGAAAGGCAGAGGGACAAGAAGGGCGGGTTTTGTTTTAATTCTTCGGCTATGATTACAAGTTTATTTGCTAAACCCGCCCCTACAATTGGGCGGGTTTTGTTTTAATTCTTCGGCTGTGATTACAAGTTTATCTGCTAAACCCGCCCCTACAATTCAAAATTTTCCCCAGTAGCCAACAAGAAGGTGAAATTAAATGTTTGCTGTTGTTACGCCAGAGAAAATTCATTTACCTCCAGGGGCAATTTTACGATTACCTGGTAGTTGGGAAGATTATCAAAAATTGGTTGAGCAGTTGGGCGATCGCACTATCCCCCGCATCAAATATCGACCCGGAGAAATTTTGTTAATGTCTCCTTTATTAGAGCATGGGCGTAAAACTCATATAATTGCAGATGTAGTCAAGGTTTTACTCGATTATTTAAAAAGAGACTATGAGGCATTTACTCCAATTACAATGGATTTGCCAGAAATCAGGGGAATTGAACCAGATTACTGTTTTTATATCGATAATTAGGCAGCTGTTGCGGGGAAAGCTCGGATTAATTGGGGTGTCGATCCATCACCTGATTTAGTAATAGAAATAGATGTCACTACTTACACTGATGTAAATGATTATTTGCCCTACAAAGTACCGGAAGTTTGGATATATAAAAGGAAGGGTTTGGTGATTTATAACTATCAAGAAGAAGGCTATGAAGTTGTGGATAATAGCCGCTATTTTCCCATGATGAATATATCAGAGATTTTGGTAGAGTGTTTTCGGGTGGCAGGCGATCGCAATACCAGCACAGCTATTCGCAACTTACGGCAAAATTTAGCCAATCAGAAATAAGCTATTACCAAATAATATCATGTTCGGTCGATCGGTCATAAATATCCTTTTTCCAACACCCTGTAAAGATGTTATATATAACGTCTCTACATTCCTACGCTTTCTCGGTGTGATTAATAACAACCTTATGTGGTAAAGGACTTTCTCCATTACGAAATTTTTCAAACAATTCAAAAAACTTATCTAAAGCATCTCTTTCATCTGCTGAATAAAAGAGAATAATACTATCCCATCCGTGCGATGAAGTAATGCTAAATCTTTCTTGTATCCACTCTTGAAACCCGTTAAATTCTCGTTCTTGCTCTGTTCGAGGTAAGCCAAGTTCCATTCGAGCCATACCATATCCGTCTAACAGCATTCGCAGACGGGTAATTGAACATTTACCTAAATACATACCCGGTCTTTGCTTAATTCTTTCCAGCAAATGATAGAGATATTCAGTTTTGACAGATAGAACGTTTTGAGTAACTTCTGTAGTCATAAATTTATTACCTTTTAAAAAGATTCTTCTGTTATTTGGAACTGCTGACCAAATAATATTTTACTATGAAATTGCAAATTTGCCAGCCATTCATTTTTAGGTATTCCTTCAGGATGATGGTTATCAAAAACAGTTTCTATACCATCGATCGCAATTACAATTCCTTCATGGCTTCATGGCGACCATTAACTGAAATAGCATCTCCTGAGATACTATCATCATAAATACGGCTGTCCCAACTTGCGCCATCACCAGTGTATAGTTTGATGCGCTTTCCATGAATACGTTGAGATGTTAAGTAATCCTCGATCGCACTAGCACATTCAACACATTTAAGGTTTTCGTATTGAGTGGCGATCGATCTCAATACCAAAACTTGTTCCGCATTAATTTCAGTAATATTTACCTCCTTTTTAAAGCTATTAATCAAATCCTACGCTTTTTCGGTATGATTTATAACGACCTTATGTGGTAAAGGACTTTCTCCATTGCAGAATTTTTCAAACAATTCAAAAAACTTATCTAAAGCATCTCTTTCATCTGCTGAATAAAAGAGAATAATACTATCCCATCCGTGAGAT
>JBAVZX010001167.1:0-3147 GCA_049589015.1 Phormidium sp.
GCCTGTGCTTGCCTATCCTAAGATAAAGATAAGCAGATAAAGTAAGGCATGGGCATCTTGGGGAATCAAAATCAACTAATTAAAATTGCAGTGGTCGGAGATGTTCACGACCAATGGGAAGCGGCGGATGGGGAAGCTTTACACAGTTTGGGTGTGGACTTGGTGCTGTTTGTCGGGGATTTTGGGAATGAGTCGGTGGGGGTGGTGAAGGCGATCGCATCTCTCGACATCCCGAAAGCGGCAATTTTTGGCAATCATGATGCCTGGTACACTGCTACCGAATGGGGTCGCCAGCGTTGTCCTTACGACCCTGAACAGGAAGATTGGGTTCAAGATCAGTTAGATTTACTGGGAGAAACTCATGTTGGCTACAGTAATCTCGATTTTCCAGAGTTTAATTTAACTGTGGTGGGCGGTCGTCCTTTTAGTTGGGGTGGCGAGATTTGGAAAAATGCTGACTTCTATATAGAACGCTATGGTGTGACTGGTTTTGCTGAATCTACTGAGCGAATTATGGCAGCAGTTAACAACGCTGCATACAATACGATTATTTTTCTCGGTCACAATGGCCCTGTGGGGTTGGGCGATCAAGCAGAAGACCCTTGTGGGAGAGACTGGGAACCTTTGGGGGGAGATTTTGGGGATTTGGATTTGGCAAGTGCGATCGACCAAACGAAAAATCAGGGAAAATCAGTTCCCCTCGTCACTTTTGGACACATGCACCATCACCTCCGCCACCGCAAAGACCGCTTACGCAGTCAGATTTCCATCAGTGACGATCGTACAGTGTATTTAAACTCTGCGAGTGTACCGAGAATTATCCACAAAGGTAGTCACACCAAGCGAAACTTTTCCTTAGTGACTTTGCAAGCTGGTGTTGTGACTCAAGCATCCTTAGTCTGGGTTGACAAAGACTATAGCCTGATTTCCGAGCAAATTCTGTATCAAGCTTCCCCAAATCAGGCGCAGACTGCCTATAGTCAGTTGTAATTATTTCTGATAAGATAAACAAATGTGCCTGGAGAGGTGGCAGAGTGGTCGAATGCGCTTGACTTGAAATCAAGTGTGGCAGCAATGTCACCGTGGGTTCAAATCCCACCCTCTCCGTTGAATTTTTACCGCGATTTGGATAAAGATTTGTACAGTGGCAATTTGTTTGTCATTGATGACAATATTATTGTTTGTTATAGCTGATTAAACTGCGTGCAAATAGGCAAACTCAGTAATGACAATACCTGCACCTGCAACCAAAGCTTACGAGGAAATAGTTGATTTTATTGCGGCGGGGACAAGTCCCGATCGCGTCATTACCTTTCAACCCTCAGAAACAGTTAAAGCACGAGTGGAAAACCTCATTTACCGAGAAAAAAATGAAGGTATTTCCTCAGAAGAAAAAGCGGAACTTGACCTCTATCTGCAATTAGAACATATCATGCGCCTTGCCAAAGCACGCGCAAGACAGTATCTTACCAAGCAATAAATTAATGACTCGTCCATCTATTCCGCAAAACTTGCGACAACTAGTTGCTAAACGTGCAGATTACCTCTGTGAATATTGCCTAATTGCTGAAGAAGATACTTTCTTAGGTTGCCAAGTCGATCACATTATTAGTGTAAAACATGGTGGTTCTACAACCGCAGATAATTTAGCTTATGCCTGTGTTTTTTTTAATCGTCAAAAGGGAAGTGATCTAGGATCGATTGATTGGGAAACAAGAGAACTGGTACGTTTTTTCAATCCTCGTACAGATCTTTGGAGAGAACACTTTCAGTTAGATGGTACATCAATTCGACCTTTAACTAAAATTGGTCAGGTGACAGAAAGGATTTTTGGCTTTAACAGTAATAGCCAACTTTTAGAACGACAGGTGTTGATTTTAGATCGTCGTTACCCTTCAGAAGCCGCACGGCGACGGATCAACCCTCTTCCTCCGAACGAACTCATTTACTGAGATCTTGCACCAAGGGAGGTGGAACCTCCCAGATCCTCGTTCCCAGGTTCAACCTGGGAACGAAGAATGGAGGCTCTGCCTCTTGGTGCAAGATCTGAGTTTAAGTAATTTGGTGATTTGGCTGCTTGCTTTGGGTACTCTAACATTAAGCGATGCTTAACTGCGATCGATCGTTGCTAGGTAAGAGAATTAAGATGATGACCACCAGTAATAATATCCTCAGTAGTCAGCCACTAATCGTTGTTGTTCCTCCAGAGTTTTTAAAAGATACAAATCTTTTAGAGAATTTCCCATATTGGCAAACTTTAGAAAATTATATAAAGAACCCCGATCCAAATATAGTCAAGTATAGAAGAGGCTCAGATCTTCTGGAGTTACTAGAAGAAGCAGGAACATTAACTCTGAATAATCAAGGTCGCTTGGCGCTAAAGGAATTTTTCACTTCTAATGTACAAACCACAAAAAATAAGGTTTCACGTTTGTTAGGTTTTATTGCTGAAGCCTTAATAGTATCTAGTTGCAGGAAAAATATTAATGCAAATCGCAAATGGGCTATGTATGCCCGACGAGGTAAAAGAAGTACGGTTACTCCAGATAGTTATATTGCGATTGGAACTGGGATTAATTCAACACAAAAGCATATAATACATAATAAGCTATATAACCCATTTGAACCTGAACGAGATATAATCTGGGTTCATAAAGATAATGTAGAAAAAGAGTTACCCTTACTAAAAAATGCCAGTAACAATCCTAATTGCCCAATTGGGTTACAAATAAAGCTAGGCAGTGTCGATTATGTAGTTACTTCATTACGTAAAAATAAATATCAAGTTCCCGTCGTCTTCTTTGACCTTTATAACGATTTTTATTCTGCCAGAAGTCGATTACTAAATCCTTGCAAAGAAGATTTATTTTTGGGTTGGGATGCTGGCACAATTGACCAAGACTTTATTCGTGGCAAAGATGTAGATGAAGAGTTACACGAGGCTTTGAAAGAGCATTCTGTTCTTCTTAGAGAAGTTGTAGAAGGTCGGATGAAGTTAGAAGACTTAGTTGAAAGAATCCCAGAATTTACTACTGCTCTCAGTATCCAATGTGCTGAGGAAATGTTACCAAAGTCAAGTCAGATCATTGCTGTAAATTATGAAGATTTATACAAGGAACTGGGAAATAAGCTAGAAAGAGATTACTT
>JBAVZX010001168.1:0-4883 GCA_049589015.1 Phormidium sp.
GATTTAAGATTTAGATTTAAATATACTGGATTTTCCCAAACTAAAACTTATTAAATTTAACCTTCTCTTATTTTTCGATCGCTATGATTACAAAATCCCAACGTCAAGCATCCACCCTCAAACGCCTACGGAGGATTAGTCATGTATTAGATAACGCCATTCCCATTCCCGGAACAAAATTTCGTTTTGGTATCGATCCAATTTTAGGATTAATCCCTGGTGGAGGCGACACAGTATCAGCTTTCTTTGCCGCTTACATTGTTTGGGAATCAGCAATGTTAGGATTACCAAAACAAATTTTAATGCGAATGTTTTCTAACATTCTCTTTGATACCTTTGCGGGAAGTGTCCCCATAGCCGGAGATTTATTTGATGTCGCTTGGAAAGCTAATGCCAAAAATGTCGCATTGCTAGAAGAGCATTTAAAATTACCAGACTCAAATGAAAAACCAGATAAATGGTTTTTGTTTCTCTTGCTAATTGGTTTAATTTTGTTCGTCGCAGTTGTGGGAACTATTAGCATTTTAATAGTTAGTTTCTTTTTTAGCCTGATTACAGGTAACAGATAAATAGTGAGGAGTGAGAAAATGCCAGATTGGTGGTCAAAAACCTTTCCCAAAGGTCGGCAAACTGTCACTATTACCGACGCTAACGGTTATCCGGTGAAAATTGCTTATGGGGAAAAAGGCAAAGGTAAACCTTTATTTTTAGTACATGGAATTGGTAGCTGGAGTTATGGTTGGCGACACAATATCGATCGCCTTTCCCAACACTTTCGCGTCATTTGTTTCGATGCCAAAGGTCATGGATTTTCCGATCGACCATTATACCCCGAACAAGTAGGACATCAAATCATCGAAATCAAGCGAATTATTGAAGCTTTAACCGATGAATCTGCGATCGTTGTCGCCATTTCTTTAGGCGCATTAGTCACATTAGGTGCAGCAACTTCATACCCTGAACTATTCGCTGGTTTAGTAGTCATAAATGTGCCAATTTTCCCCGAAAGATTGCCCAATCGCGCCATGAGATTGCTATCTTATTTACCAATGGACTTAGTGCGAACCGTAGATAACTTAAGACTAACTAAAGTCTTTGCGCCAATGGTACGAAAAATTATCGAAATTCAACGGCAGGAAGTAGTAGTTAATCCAGAATCAATCACTCACGAAGATATTTACTGGATTTCTTACCCCTATATCAACTTTACCAATGCTATAGCCAAATATGCCGAAGAATTGCGAAATTCCGCCAGAGAAATCGAACGTTTACTAAATAAAGAACCGAATATTATCAGCAAAATTCAAGAAAACTTGCCGAAAATTCATTGTCCAACTTTGATTTTATGGGGAGAACAAGACCTCTGGTTTGATGTGAGTAACGGGAAAAAATTACAATTGCGTTTACCCGGTTCTCAATTAAAGATTTTACCAGATTGTGGTCACGATCCTTCTGCCAGTTCTCCAGAAGTTGTGAATGAAGCTATTTTAGACTTTTTGCGAGATATTGATCTGGTAAGTGTGAAATAAAGATTTATTATCCGAAATTTCAGGCTTTTATTCACCACGAATATAAGCACCGACAAACACTAACTGATTAATCATTTCTTCCGCCGACTTGGTAGCAACTAATCTTTGAATTCCTCGTAGTTGTTCACCAACTGAATATCGCTGTTGCTGTACAAGAATAATCCCAGCGTGGTTTCTTTCTTGTGCTAAAAACAGACTATGCAACTGACTAAAATCTCTCCGATTACAACTGTAAATAACACGCCCTTGTTCCGTTGCCCAAATTAGTTGTTCTTCATCAGTACACCTAATATTATTAGCTTCTGAAGTAGTTAGCAAATCTATACCGGAATTTCGCAAAGCTAATATTAGAGATTGTTCTTGGATATCTTCGTCCAAATACAAGCAGATTTGACTCACTATAACTTACCTGCCCTATATTCAGCTTCCCAACGTTCCAATTCTAACTCTTCTGCTGCTATACTCGCATCAATTTCTGCTTGATTAGCATAGTAGAAAGCTAAGGCTGCGTGAACTTGCGCTAATGTTAATTGTGGTCTTTCTGTGACGATTTCTGCGGCACTTAAGCCTGCTTTGTGTTCAATTGCAATCAGTTCAACGGTAATGCGATGTCCAGCAATTCTGGGACGACCTCCACAAGTTCCGGGAGTACTAACAATCAATGTGCCAATATCAATAAGAGTTGTCATATTTACCTCCATCCAACTAATTCATATTCTAGTACTTACATTTGAAAATATCTACAATTCTTCAAGTATTTAATGGCAAAGTTACAGTAAAAGTTGTGCCTACTCCGATTTCACTGGTGAAACTAATTTGACCTTTGAGCAATCTTACATAATTTTTGACAATAGCTAACCCCAAACCAGAACCCGCAACACTATGAACATTTTGCCCTCGATAAAATGGTTCAAATAAATTTGATTGATCTTCTGGAAGAATGCCAATTCCCCGATCTATAACTTGAAAAATTGCCCGTTCTGTATCAATACAAAGTAACAACTTCACAGTACTACCTTGGGGAGAATATTTGAGAGCATTAGATAATAAATTTGAGAGAATATAACGCAACCATTGTTCATCGAAATCAAAAAATGAATCTTGCTTGCCTTGACAAGTAAAACTGAGATCGTGTCCCCTTTCATCAGAAATTTGTAATTCTTCCAATAACTGCTGACAAAAATATGATAAGTTTATTGGGACAGGATTAGCTTGCACTTTCCCTGGCTCAGTTCTGCCTATTACTAAGAGATCTTCGATCAGTCTGAGCATTTGTTGAGCCGAAATTTGAATTTGTTCCAAAAACTTATTTTTTCTGGCTTCAGAAAGCTTAAAATCATGAATTTGAATCGTTTGTGCTGATATCAGAATCGCACTTAAGGGATTACGAAATTCATGGAAAACCATTGAGATGAATTGGGATTTTAGTCGATTGAGTTCCTGTTCTTTTTCTAAGGCGTGACATACTTCTTCTGTTTGCTGTTGTAATTGTTGATTAGCTTGAACTAGGTCATTTGTTTGATGTTCTACTACTTTTTGTAGTGTTTCGACAACATTGTATAATTCGAGCGGATCGAGCGATCGCAAAATGCTACTTTGAGTCAAAATTCCGACAAGTTCACCTGATTTACCAACAACTACCAAACGGCGGACTAACCGTTGCTGCATTTCTTGATGTGCCAACCACAAAGAATCATCTGGATGCAGACAAAATAAAGGCTGACTCATTACAGTTTCTCCCTGTAATTCTGCTAAATTACGACCTAAAATCTGCATTTGTACAATGTCTTTTTCGGTCACTATTCCCAAAGGAATGAATTGTTGGGAATTTAACCTGGATGTAATGACAATTGAACTTACTTGATGCTGATTCATTAATTGAGCTAAACGCAAAACTGAAGTGCTAGCAGCAGCATGAATTACTTGATGTGTCATCACATCACCAACTCGACGTATTGCCAATAAACTGGCAGGTTGTAAGAGACGACGAATGGTTACTGGTGTGACAAGACCGATTAATTTGCCCTGTTCATCTACAATTGGTAAATGGCGAATTCGATATTGCCGTAATAATGTTAGAGCAACAAAAACATCTTTAAATTTAGATAAAGGCAAAGTAATAACTTCTTGTGTCATAATAGCGGAAACAGGTACAGCTAAATTTTGCTCTGTCGCCACCAATTTCACGATGTCTCTTTCGGTAACTATGCCTTTGATATAATCTTCTTCAACTACTAAAACGCAACTATTTACTTCATGTTCGGCTAAATCAGAGGACAGAGAAACGTCTATTAAAGTCGAATCTTTGACATTAGTTTCTGTTTGACTATATAAAACACTGTTTCTACCTGGAACCTGGTTCATAAATGACAAAATTTCAAGTAAAGGAGTGTTAGGCGATACAGTTAATGGTTGGCAGTCAATTGCGTGTTTTGGGTTCGGAAAGTCCATAAATGAAGGCAATACATTGGCAGTCGAGTCATTTATACTAGAGTAACCAATTTTACTTCCCAAGTTTTTAAAGTCTTTGCGATTTTTTTAGGACTACAAAATGAGAAAATCGTAACTGCTCGCTGCATCTCTCGACCGATCGTGCAATAATGATCCTTCTGTGACCTAACGATCGCGCTTCCATGCCTGAATATTCTCTGTCCCAAGAAGACCTCGCATCTGCCTTAGAAGGTATCAGCGATATCAACTTTCAACTGCCCGATCCTGAAGATGAACAAATTCCCGATCATGAATTCCAAGAACAGCTAGATACTGCTTGGCAAGTTTGTGATCGCTTCGATCTGCTAACGGAAATTTGGCGAGGACGCATTTTAAGAGCAATTCGCGACAGAGAGAAGAAACGAGGCGATGGCAGAGGTAGCGGCTTTTTAAATTGGCTAAAAGAGCGAGAAATCAGCAAAAGTCAAGCATATTCCTTAATTGAACTGGCAAATAGCGCCGATACTCTACTAGAAGAAGGAAAACTTGACTCAGCTGCCATTAGAAACTTCAGTAAACGTGCTTTTGTGGAAACAGCGAAGTCTTCCCCAGAAGTACAACAAATGGTCACAGAAGCAGCACAAAAAGGCGATCGGATCACCAGGCGCGAAGTCCGACAATTAACCGATGAATGGACAGCAATGAGTTCCGAACTCGTCCCCGAAGAAGTAAAAGCCAAAGTCGCCGATCATACCCTTCCTTCCCGTTACTTGACACCTTTAGTTAAAGAATTAGGTAAATTACCCGAATCTCATGTTAGTTTCCTCCAAGAAGAAGTTGCCGAAGAACCAACAGTAGATAAACTAAAACAGGTAACTTCTGATGCGCGGAATTTAGCAAAATATCTCGATGCCGCTGCCCAAG
>JBAVZX010001169.1:0-1603 GCA_049589015.1 Phormidium sp.
CAGCCATGCTTACTTTTTAGGTGTGGTATTTGAAGAAGCGATAATATTAGCAGTTTTGGGATTTATTCCTGGGGTAGCTGTGTCTTTGGGAATGTATCGCTTAACGCGAATTGCTACAAATTTACCAATGTATATGACCATTGCTAGAGCTTTACAAGTATTAATTTTAACAATGATTATGTGTGCTATTTCTGGTGTAATTGCTACCCGGAAATTACAAGCTGCTGATCCTGCTGATATGTTCTAATTGCGAGTTGGGAAAATGTTCAAATCACCAGTTATTGACATCAAAAATCTCGATCATTTCTTCGGTCAAGGTCAACTGAAAAAACAGGTACTTTTCGATATTAATTTGGAGATTCAGGCGGGAGAAGTTATCATTTTAACTGGCCCTTCTGGTTCGGGAAAAACTACTCTTTTAACCTTGATTGGTGGACTACGTTCTGTAAATCATGGTAGTCTTAAATTGTTAGATAAAGAGTTGTGTAATGCTTCTCCGGGAGAGTTGGTAAAAGCGCGTCGTCGCATTGGTTATATTTTCCAAGCACACAATTTACACAAGAGTTTAACGGCGCAACAAAATGTACAAATGGGGTTGGAATTACATCGGGAATATTCGGTGGGGGAAATGCGATCGAAGTCCGCCCAAATGTTAGAGGTTGTAGGTTTAGGAAATCGGATCAATTACTACCCGGAGGATTTATCTGGGGGACAAAAACAACGGGTAGCAATTGCGCGGGCTTTAGTCAGTCATCCGAAGATTGTTTTGGCTGATGAACCGACTGCTGCTTTAGATAGTAAATCAGGTCGAGATGTGGTGAATTTGATGCAGAAACTCGCTAAAGAACAGGGTTGTACTATCTTAATGGTGACTCATGATAATCGGATTTTGGATATTGCCGATCGCATTGTTCACATGGAAGATGGACAGTTATCTAATTCTAATTTGCAATTGGTAACTGCTGGGTAATAGAGATTTTTTTTGAACCGCGAAGACGCGAAGGGCGCGAAGGAAGAAGAAGAAAGAAGAACTATTTCTTCATCTGCGTTCATCTGCGTTTATCTGCTTTCATCTGCGGTTAAAAAAAGATCTCAAACCTCAGACTTAGTTGCTAAATCCATCTTACTTTCATTTTGCTGGCGAACTTTGGTATAGATTTTAAATGTCGCCACAATCACCAAAGTTAATGCTACAACGCTAGCAATAGCTGAATTTACTGGCAAACTTTGTTTAAAAACAGCCAACAAAATGATCGCTAATAACAACACAGTCGGAACTTCATTTAAAATCCGAAACTGTTCACCTTTCCAAGTCGATGTTCCTGCGGCTAGTTGTTTAATAATTCGACCGCAATAAAAATGATAACCGATTAAAACAGCGACTAAAAGCAACTTAAACTGTAACCAAGGGGTGTTTAAAATATCAGGTTCAACGAAGATAATGGCGATCGCCATTGCTGATGCTATCACCATTCCCGGTGTAGTAATCATGTTGAAGAGGCGTTTCTCCATGATTTCATATTGTTGTTTGAGAATTGTTTTTGCAGGTTCCGGTTTTTCCTCTGCTTCAGCATGGTAAACAAACAGACGCACTATATAAAAC
>JBAVZX010001170.1:0-1958 GCA_049589015.1 Phormidium sp.
GTTTAAATCATTTAATTGCTTCTGCGTTTGGTCAATTTGGGATTGCAGGTTGTTGACTTGCTGGGTAATAGCTTGCTGTTCTTGTTGTAATTGTTGCAGTTGTTTTTGTTGATTAGCAAGTTGAGAATTTAATGATTGTTGTTGCTGAGTTAAAGATTGCTGCTGATTTTGTAAAGTAGCGATTTGCTGTTGAGTTGATGCAATTTGAGGTTGTAAAGTAGCAGTTAGTTGTTGAGCTTGGACTTGTGCTGCATTTCGTTGTTGTGCCAGGGAATTAGCAATAGATTGGTAATAGTCTCGGTAGGCTGCTGCTTGTGGGTTAGGAAAACGACCTTCATATTGACCGTAGATCATGTAGTGATACCAACCACTGGACTTTTTCCCCCACCAACGTTCAGCTACAGCTTTAGCAACATCAGGATTATAAGCTAGATAAGCAGCTTCGTTAAACACACCAATCTGTCCATTCCAGTAATTAGCTGCATTTTGATAAGCTTGCCGTTGCTGTTCTAATGAGTTAACAGCAGCATTAGCTTGGTTAATTTGATTTTGATAATCTTGCAACACAGTTAGCTGTTGTCGAAACTCAGCATCTTTGCCAGTAATCTGATTTTGAATATCAGTTAACTGAGATTGAGTAGAAGCAATAACACTCTTCTGCTGTTCTATTTCCGCAGCTTTTTCAGCTTGATCTGCCTGTAAATCAAATAACTGATTTCCCAGATTATTTAAAGTAGTTTGAGTTTGCGCGATCGCACTCTCGATCCCAGCTATCAGTTCCTCTTTCTTGGCAATTTCTCCCTCTTTCGCCGGAATCAAATTATCTTCTAAATTCGCTTTCTGCAAACCTAATTCTCGATATTCCCGACTCAGTTTATCCAACTCTTCCTGAGTCTGACTTTGTTGTGCCTTAGCATCAGCAAGACGTTGATCCAAATTATCGAAACCTTCTAGGAAATTCGCGCCACTTCCCTCGATCGATTCTAGATATTCAATTTTGGATTTTGGATTGATAGAATTAGGTGCAGTTTCCAGTTCTGTAATTAAATTGGAAATTGCTAATCTTTCGGGGGAATCTGCGATCGCAAGTGCTAACTGATCCTGCTGCAACTTCGCCCAAGCTAACTCCTGATTCAGAGTTTCCAAATGATCATTCCAATAATTTAATTGCTGGAGCAAACTATCGCTAGGTGTCTGAATTAATTGATTGCTCAATTCTTGCATTTTAATTTGAACATTTAGCTGTTCAGATTGCAATTGTTCAATAGTTTTCTCAACAGCCGTCAGTCGTTCCCGATAAGGCAACAAGAAACCAGCAGTTTCCAAGAAAGTCTGTAAATCCTTTTGTGCTAAAGCGCGTTCTGTTTGGATTTTTTCTACTTCTGTTTGAGTTTCCTTCAACCGAGTTTCAGTAACATCAGTTGCCTGTTGTTGTTCGGGAATTTTTTCATTATTCAGCGTTTGCAGTTCTTTTTCAGCTTGGGAAATTTGCAGATTCAGCGTTTCTAACTTCTGTTCTTGGACAGGTTCATGTAAAGCCAATAAATCCTTTTCCGCTTGCAAACGCAACTCATCAGCCGCAATTTCATAATCAATTCCTTGCTTCAAAACAGGCCAATCATTGAGGCGAGTTTGTAACTTATTAGCTTGTTGTTGTAGAGCAGTTGCCTGTTGTTGTGCTTGTTGTGCTAACTGTTGGTAATTATCTCGTTCACCAGCAGCAACATTTGCTAAATATTTGGCTTGATTCGCTGGTGCAATATGTTCGGGATAATGTACCCAACCATAAACAGGTTCTATATTTTTTCCAGAACGACCTGTACGACGAGTTCCAACTTGTTGCCAGCGATTAATTGAGTCACTGTGGAATTTAAACGCATCTTGATTTGCTTGGCGGCGTTGTTCAGCAACAGCAGCTTGTTGGAAATATTGATTGGCAATTTTTTGCTGTTCTGCCG
>JBAVZX010001171.1:0-8959 GCA_049589015.1 Phormidium sp.
TCGGGAGATTCGACCTCTACCCTAGTTGGAGCAATCCTGCTAGGGCAAGTTGGGTCTATGAACGAAGAATCCTCGTGCCTTTAGGTCGAGGAGTGTCAACCTTTTCTCTAAGTACAGATGTAGGCTAATTGTTAGGTAAGAATTTACCCCTGAGAGAAACTTGTTGCTCCGATTCTGGGAAAAGGGCAAAGGTGAGGGGTAAAAGTGCTGGAAATTCTTTTTCCCTTTACCTTTTTCAATTCATAAACCCTATATTTCTCATTTCATTCTTTAACCCATGAGCCCTAATACTTCAAATCAAATTTGGATTTACGATACGACGCTGCGAGATGGCGCTCAACGCGAAGGACTTTGTTTGTCTTTGGAAGATAAACTGCGAATTGCTCGCCAGTTAGATGAGTTAGGCGTTCCGTTTATCGAGGGGGGATGGCCCGGTGCTAATCCCAAGGATGTGCAGTTTTTCTGGAAACTTCAGGAACAACCGCTGCGACAGGCGGAAGTGACGGCTTTTTGTTCGACACGGCGACCGGGAACGACTGCGGCGGAGGATTCGCTGCTGCAAGCGATTTTGGCGGCTGGTACTTGTTGGGTGACGATTTTCGGAAAATCGTGGGATTTGCACGTTACAGAGAGCCTGAAGACCACTTTAGCAGAAAATTTGGCGATGATTCGAGATACGATCGAATATCTCCGCAGTCAAGGAAGACGAGTAATTTACGATGCCGAACATTGGTTTGATGGCTATAAGCATAATCGAGAATACGCTTTACAAACCTTAAAAACGGCTGTTGATGCTGGTGCGGAATGGCTGGTTTTCTGTGACACAAATGGCGGGACGCTTCCTCATGAAATTAGCAGCATTATTGGCGAAGTGGTGGCAGCTTTACCGGAACTCAAAGGCGATTTTCCCCAAATGGGCATTCACACTCACAATGATTCTGATACCGCAGTGGCTAATGCTTTGGCTGGGGTGTTGGCTGGGGTGAAAATGGTACAGGGGACGATGAATGGTTACGGGGAACGTTGTGGCAATGCAAATCTTTGTTCTTTGATCCCCAATTTGCAGTTAAAGTTAGGTTTTGATTGCATTCTGGCAGAAAATCTGGGACAACTGACTCAAGTTAGCCGTTTTGTGAGTGAAGTTGCGAATTTAGCGCCTGATGAACACTCGCCTTTTGTAGGTTTGTCAGCGTTTGCACACAAAGGCGGAATTCATGTGAGTGCAGTGGAAAAAAATCCGGCTACTTATGAGCATATTCAACCTGAAGACGTGGGAAATCGGCGGCGGATTGTGATTTCTGACCAAGCGGGGTTAAGTAATGTGTTGGCGAAGGCTCGGACTTTTGGGATTGAGTTGGATAAGCAAAATCCGGCTTGTCGGCAGATTTTGGAACGGTTGAAGGTGCTGGAAAATCAAGGTTATCAGTTTGAGGCGGCTGAGGCTAGTTTTGAGTTGCTGATGCGGGAGGCTTTGGGACAACGCCAGAAGTTTTATGAATTGAAAGGTTTTCAGGTTCATTGTGATATTGTTGCCTGCGATTCTGATTCGATTTGTGTTCCTTATGCTTTGGCGACGATTAAGGTTTCGGTGAATAATCAGGATATTTTGGAGGCTGCGGAAGGTAATGGGCCTGTGGCGGCGTTAGATGCGGCTTTACGCAAGGCTTTGGTCAAGTTTTATCCGGTTATTGCTGATTTTGAGTTAACGGATTACAAGGTGAGAATTTTAGACGGGAATACGGGGACGGCGGCGAAAACTCGCGTTTTAGTTGAGTCTAGTAATGGTTTGCAGCGCTGGACGACGGTGGGAGTTTCGACGAATATTTTGGAGGATTCTTATCAAGCAGTGGTGGAAGGTTTGGAGTATGGTTTGACGCTGCATTCTTCGGCGAAGGCGG
The DNA here is from genome assembly GCA_049589015.1 of Phormidium sp. Lineage (GTDB taxonomy): Bacteria > Cyanobacteriota > Cyanobacteriia > Cyanobacteriales > Aerosakkonemataceae > Floridanema. Next base: position 1,899 of record JBAVZX010001171.1, read on the forward strand.
TGTTGACTTCTTCATAGGCGAAATTGATAAAACAAGCAGGCGTAAGCCTGCATCAATCCCTTCCCACAAGGAAGGTCAAGATAATTTTTAGGTAAAATGGACTATTAGCACTTAACTGTGCTAAGCTAATGTTTTAGAAGAGCGCTTCCCAATTGCACAAGATAATATCGCACAGGTACAGCAAGAAAAAGGGTAAGTGATTCTTGTTCAGAATATTTCGCAAAATAAATCAATTTTAATGGAGTGTATGACTCAGCAAGTTATTCACCCAATGGTGAAGTTGCAACGTCAAGTAGGATCTCTCATAGCATCTAACTTGATCAAGCCTACTGATAGTATTTGGAAAATAGCCCTACTTTATGGTGATGAATGGGCTTTTTGGAAAAAAGAGTTGCTCGATTTTGGCTTTACAATGCAAGATCCCGTCAGGGACTTGCTGGAAGTGGAAGCCTGGGACGACGAATAAAGAAGGGTTTTGGCGACAATCAGATTAATTTTTCAGTTTAATGGCCAAAATTTCTTTAGATGCAAGCTGCAAGGGCGATCGCTAGTTCCTGAGCAGACTGGTATCTTTCTCTGAGATGCGGTTGGGTGGCTTTTTCGATCACCTGCCGCAATCGCGGAGTAATTGTCGGGACATTTTCCAGAGCAAAACAGTAAATTCGACCCTGCTGTTGATAATACTTGCGGGGACTTTCGCCCGTGAGCAGAAAAATTAGGGTAGCACCGATCGCGTAAAGGTCAGATTGAGTTACGGGTTGTCCGCGGTCTTGTTCGGGGGCGCTGTAACCTTCTGCGCCAATGCGGGTGCCCAAGGGTGTGCCAATTTCCTTAACTGCGCCAAAGTCGAGGATCACGATTTGATTGTCTCGCGATCGCACCATGAGATTGGCTGGTTTAATGTCGCGATGAATCAGTGGTGGGTCTTGTTCGTGGATGTAATCCAACACCTTACAGGTTTGAATCATCCATTCGATCGCTTGATTCGGTAAAACTGGCCCAATATTGTAAACTCGCTTTTCCAAATCTTGACCATGAATTAATTCCATAGCCAAATACTTTTTCCCTGCTTGCACAAAAAACTCGTAAAATTGGGGAATTCCGGGATGATTCAGGTTTTTTAAAGTCCTAGCTTCCCGTTCAAAGAGTTCTTGGGCTTTGGCTATTTCTGCCATGTCCGCATTCATTTCTTTAAGCACCAGCAAGCCACCACCTAGAGCCTTTTTTCCAGGCATTTGGGGTACCCAAGCCAAATAAGTGGTACCCATTCCCCCCTGTCCCAAACTCTGTAACACCTGATATTCGCGGATTTGACGTTCGACACGCAATGGTTGACCGCAGTGGATACAGAATACGTTGTTTGGGGGATTTCCCCCATGAGAGCAGCTGTTTTTTGCGGGTGTAACTACTTTTGGGGGTGTAAAAACCAAAGGTTGGGCGCTGGTAGTTTGCATGAGGAACTTGAGTTTTGGCCCTCCTTGAGCCAGCTGAATTAATGAACCATTTCTGAGCCAAGCTTGGGAGACTAAAATTCCATCTAAGAAAGTGCCGTTGGTGCCCAAATTAATTAACCGCCAAGCGGTAGAGGTTAAACTGTTGCCAATTCTGGATGCAGAAATTTCCACCAACCGCAATTCTAGATGGTGACGGGAAACCCGACTATCAGTCAACACGACATGATTTTCTGGAGAGCGACCGATCCGAACGATCGATTCTTTTTCAAATCGCCACTCTTCCAGGGGAGCCGAATTTTTCGGATGTAAGAGGGTCAGTGTGACCACACCAGAAGATGTCATTACTCATTTAAGCTTGGTGAATAACAAACCATTAATTAACCCTCGACAAGCCTAATGGCAAACTACACGAATGATATTAACTATTGCCTACTCTAGCTTGATCTAAATCCGGTCGGACTTTCGCCCGAATTAAGATGGCTGTAATGTTGTCATGGCCATTGTACTGGTTGCCCAGTTCAATTAAATTATTAACACTTTCTTCCAAATTGCTGCGGGAACTTAGATATGGTTGGAGGTGAGTTTGCCAATGGGTTTCGATCAAGTCGTTATCGGAAAGACCATCGGAGCATAACAAGATCAGAGTATCTTCATTTAACTCAAAGAATTCGATATCGGGATCAACGAAATGTTCATTGCGTGGCCCTAATGCTTGGGTTAGTTGATAAGCGTCGGGACGAGAATAGGCAATTTCTGGGTCTACTCCCCGTTTAATTTCCCGTTGTCCGACTTCGTGATCTACGGTAACTTGTTCTATGCCTTGTCTGCGGCTGAGGCGATATAAACGCGAGTCTCCCACATGGGCAACGGCGACTTCAGTTTCTTGAATTAAGACCATAACTAAGGTAGTACCCATGCGTCCACTACCGGAACGGGCATCTTGTTGATTAATATCGTAGATGGCTTGGTTGGCTTTCAGGACACCTTGGCGAATGCAGTCTTCGTCTGGTAGTCCTTCGTGCCAGTTTTCATGAAAGTATTCGATTAGGGTTTTCACGGCTAGGGCGCTGGCTATTTCGCCTCCGGCGTGTCCTCCCATGCCATCGCAGAGGATATATAAGCCCCGGGCTTCCATGTTCCGCCCCAGCGGATTTTCAATTTTGGTGAGTTTTGTTTGGACTCCGAAGTAGTCTTCGTTATGCCGTCTTTGACGACCCACGTCGGTACGACCTGCATCTTCTAAACTTAGCAGCTGCATGGGTAAAACCACTGTGGGCATATCATCGCTACCCTCTGGATTGATTAGGGAGTAAGGATTCTTATGTTCTTTGGTTGGAGAGGCGGCGATTGGGGGCGGGGACATGGTTTGATTGTTGTTAGATGTCTCATCTGTGGCAGATGGAACTGATTCGCTTTGGAGTTCATCGGCGATTTCTTGTAAGCGCGATCGCAAATCCTCAATTGTCAAAATCGATTCTAGCTTCAGGTCATTAATTAATGTGGCGATCGGACCAAACAGGGTGCGATCGGTCATATTAAACAATTCTTGCCAAATCTGGCCTAAATATGGCATTTTCAGCTTATTATTGGCTGGATCTTGATGTAAGCGAACTATTCCTAGAGATTGGTCTTCATCTACTCGTAAATTGTTTAAATCTAATAAACTTTGCTGACAATGCCATTCTTCGGCGGCGACCCACAGGGATGACATTTCGTGCAATATTTGTAACAAATGAATTTGCGGAATTTGATGGTCTTTCCACAGGTCTAATAAAGTTGGCCATTGCGATCGATCTTCGATCAGGAGGATTTCGCGATCGTCTTCCAGCCAAGCATCGTGAAGATTTGGCACTATCGGCTCAAATTCTGCTTTCAGTGCGAGATAAGCTTTTGCAATTTCCGGGACAGTTGGCCATAAATCGATAATACTCCTACTATCGGGTTCTTTCCCCGCTTCGATTGCTTGACTTTGCTGATGAATCAGAACTTCTATCGGTGAAGCTTGCAAAGGTTGACAATCTAACACTCGCACCTTAACTTCTTTTGTAATTTCTGGCGGTAGTGGTTCTAGGAGTTGGTAGCGTTGCTGCTGGTCTAAATATACCTCTGGAGAGAATTCAGATATTGATTTTGCTGAGTTGTTGTCTGATGTCTGGTCTGCCAGTTCTTCTTCCCAGCTTACTTGAATTTCTGTTTTAATTGGTTCAATTTCGCTAAGTATATTGGGCTGTTCTAGGTCAAGTGTCTCTGATGAGGAAGCCTCTGTCAGTTCAGGATTGGCTGTTTTGCCTTCCTGAATCTGAGAAGCTAGAGATTGAGTAAGGGTGCGAGGTGAAATAATCCCTTGCCAAACTGTTCCGGTAAATGCGCCACATTCGGGGCATTCTTTGGCGCTGTAAGTAACTTGTGCGCCACATTCGGGACAAGCTTTGTGGGTGAGAGAGGTCCCACATTGCTGGCAAAATTTATTGGTGACAGGGTTTTCAAATTGACATTGTGGACAGATCAGCATTTGAGGATTTCCTCAATTTCGAGGATGGATAGAAAAGCTAACAGGGTTAGATGGGTTAAAGATGGGAGAAGATCGCTAGGGTAGATCGGTAAAGTTAGAGATATTTATTTACTTTTAGCTCTAAGTCAAGGGTAACTGTTCAAAATTCTCCTTTCCCATTTTTGCATTTTGAATTGTGAATCATGGTGATTGGTGCGGAAATTTCTCTAAAAGTTTAAACAAAAAATTTAGATTTCGGTGGGCGTTGATTTACTTTATTCAGACGCAACAAGGGTTTTAGTTCTTCTGGAGTTAAGTCTCGCCACTCTCCTGGTGCTAAGCCTTCCAAACGGAGATGAGCAATTGCGACTCGGACTAATCTTAAGGTAGGGTATCCTACTGCTGCTGTCATTTTTCGGACTTGTCGATTTCTTCCTTCTGTCAGTGTAATCTCTAGCCAAGCGGTGGGTACGTTTTTGCGAAACCGAATTGGCGGATCGCGGGTTGGTAATATTGCTTCCTGGGGCAAAAGTTTTACCAATGCTGGTCTAGTTTGGTAGTCTTGGACTTTTATGCCTTGGCGGAGTTGCTTGAGGGCGGTTTCTTCTGGGATTCTTTCTACTTGTACCCAGTATGTGCGTGGGTGTTTGTAGCGGCGATCGCTCAAAAAATGTTGCAATTTCCCGTCATTTGTCAGTAGTAATAGTCCTTCACTGTCTTGGTCTAAACGACCTACTGGGTAGATTTCGGGAATCGGAATATAGTCTTTCAGGGTTTGCCTAGTATGTTCAGGACTTGGGTTTTCCTCTGTAAACTGGCACAAGACGTTATATGGTTTGGAGAAAAGTATATATTTATGTAGCACGTTCTACAGTAGCTGGTGCTGCTGATTTGCAGGTTTGCAGGTTAATCTATAATCCACAATGTTTATTGTGAATTATTATCAATTCTAAACGCAAATCTCGGATGAAAATTTCTCTTTAACTAGCTGTTTCCAGTTCAGCGAATATGGTTTTTTCCAAGGGACAAAGACAAGCCTCTTCTTTGAGCCAGTTTCGTCCGACGCGATATAAGGCAATCATCACTGGTTGAATTTCTCTGCCTTTTTCTGTCAGTGAGTATTCTACGCGAGGGGGAATTTCTGGATAGACTTGGCGTTCTACTAAACCATGTGCTTCTAATTCGCGCAGTCGAATGGTTAATGTTTTACTGCTAATCCCCGGTAGGGCATCTAAAAACTGGTGGGTGCGCCGCTCACCTAAGAAAAGTTCCCGCAAAATTAGGATAGACCACTTATTGCCAATCAAGTCTAGGGTAAACTGAATCGGGCATTTGTTTTCCAAGCAATCTTTAGTATCTAACATGATCTGCCAGTAAATTCTCTGTGTTGGTTTTTATTTCTCGGTTCTATTTTAAAAAATTTTATAGTTTCACTTCCATTTTTTAGCAAAACTTTACTATGTCACTTTTTATTTTACATCTCAACCCGCTATGCAACACAGTTTTATTTAGGCGACAATTCCTCTTATTCACAGTGACAAAGAGGATTATAGTAAACGGCTGACTGAGAGGTTAATTATTTATAAAATCCTCCAGGATCGCACCAAATAGGTATAAAATCACTAACTTGCTCGATAAAGTTGAGCTATTTGTAGAAATATTTTGTTAGCTAAGTGAGATATTTTTTAGTTGTTTTATTGTTACAAATTCAGTTGAAAGTCACTAAATATTTACTCTATTTCTGTTGCTAACCATTGCCATTCAATAATTGTTGAATACGGAACTTTTAGAGTAATAATTTTGTTTTCTGCTAGGGGGATAGTCAGTTTTAAAAAGCTATTTTGAGGTAGTTGAGTAATTAGTTGAGCAATTACATCAGTAACGTTATACTGACCAACATTAGGGGCGGGAGATTCTGTAGCAAACAAATCTGTTGCTGTGAGTAATTTACCACTGTTAGTGGTAATTTCTAATGGTTGGGGATGGGCGACTTCCACTACACCAGGAAATCCTACTAACCGGAGCAGGAATTGCGGGGATCGATCGGGGATAAATTGTTTAAACAGCACTAATTGCCAAGCGTAACCTGCTGGATCTTGGAGTGAATGTCGGGATTGATATTGCATTACTCCGGGTGCGGCTTGATATTCTCGGAGAACTGCGATCGCTGGTGAACAAATAAAGTTAGCTGGAATACAGAAAAGCAGCAATACCAATCCACATAATAATATGAACCGAGAAACTAACTTTTGCATAGTTAAGTATGAGAATTAAGCGATCGCTTGTTTGACACTTTGACAAAACTCGGCAATTGCGGTTAATCCTGCTGCTGGTGTACCATCCGCCAAACGTTTGACAAAAGCACTTCCTACAATAGCGGCATCTGCACCCCAATCTTTGACTTGTTTAGCGTGTTCTGGTGCAGAAATTCCAAAACCGATACCTATAGGTTTATCAGTAATTTGGCGCATTTGTTGGAGTAAATTTCCCACTCGTGATTCTAATCCCGATCGCATTCCGGTAACGCCTGTTACACTCACCAAGTAAATAAAACCTTGGGACTTTTGGGCGATTGCTTTAATCCTTTCTGGAGAACTTGTGGGGGCGACTAATAAAATTACCTCTATTCCCAATTCACTAGCAGGTTTCAGTAAACTTTCTGCTTCTTCCAAAGGTAAGTCAGGCACAACTAAGCCTTTTACTCCCACTTGGGAAAGTTGCTGTAAAAAATTTTCGATTCCCCGATGAATAATCGGATTGTAATAAGTAAATAATACTATTGGCGCGGTTAATTCCGGGATAACATTGGCTAACATTTTTAGTACGTCATCCAACTTTGTGCCCTGTTGTAAGGCTCTAGTTGCTGCGGCTTGAATTACTGGCCCATCGGCTAATGGATCGGAATAAGGCACACCCAATTCAATAATATCAGCACCATTGCGATCGAGAACCTTTAACGCCTCAGCAGTGGTTTGTAAATTTGGATCGCCAGCTGTAATAAAGGGAATTAAAGCGCATTGGGATTGAGAGCGTAAGGACTGAAAGCGATCGGAAATAGATGTCATTTTGTCAAAAGATAATAAATCACAAATTCAATTAATAGCAGTTAGGTTAGC
>JBAVZX010001172.1:0-3932 GCA_049589015.1 Phormidium sp.
AGGTACTGCTGGTATTCCGCCAACACAATTAATGCAGGATATGTTCCATTTCTTACCCCCATATCTGACGGATTATTACAGCAAACATTGTCGCAATGAAGATGATATTTTAATCCAATTGGGGATTAGTTTTCAACGTTCTATGTATGTGGTGACATCAGCAGTTTTTCAAGCTTTAAGAACTGCTTTACTCTATCCTTTAGATGATTCAAATCCTAAACATTTAATGGCAAATCGCAAATTCTTTGAATCTCAATTGGATCGTTTCTTGCGCCCAGAAGCGAGGTTAAGTAGCATTCAAAATCAAGAGTACAGGTAATCAAGGTTCGTTGTAAACGCTTCAGCGTTGCAGCACTGAAGTGCTTACAACAAACCTTATTCTGTTAAGTTTGTAGTAAGTGCTTTAGCACTAAGAACACTGAAGTGTTCACAACGGACAGTGAAAACGAACAGTACAATAGCTGTGAAAGTTGTTTTTACTCACAGCAACCAGACTAATGAATAAAATAATTTATCCAACTCTTGATTTATTTTTGTATTACCAAAGAGACTCTTTAACAGAAAACGAAGCAGATATTAAAACAAATCATGCTAATTTTTGGTCTAACTTACCCAAGAATTTAAAGGTTGAACTCGCTGAAGAAGAAAAAGCAGAAAATACAGATTATGTAAGGTTGCTAGAATTTTCCGAAGTTGCTAAAAGACAAAAACAATTTTTTTTTACTGCATCTTTGGGCGGATATCCAATAGAAGCTTCTTACTATCCTATTCGTTTAAATGATACTTATGCACTGTTATATGATTGTTATATTAATGAGAAAATACAACCTCAACCTATTAGTTGCTTAATATATTTAAAAACTTTAGCTAATTATAAAAGTGCGAATTTAGGTACAACTTGGATAATTTCTGGTTACTTATCGCCATCTTCAAACCCTGAAGTTATCGCCCAAGAATTATACAAAGAATTTACTGGAAAAGAATGGCAAAACCCCCTAGAAGGTAAGTTTTTAGGGGCGACTGTTTTTGAAATTTGGCAATCTCCGCAAAAGTGGAAAGATGTGGAAAAGGAAAATCACCATGTTTTAATTTTTCTCTATCCAACCTTGCAAACGATGGAGAAAACAGCTAGTTTTTATAAACTATGGTTACAGCTTTTTTGTTATCGCAATAAAATTATTTTTGCTTATTCAGAAAGTCAAAAATATAACCAAAAATTGCACAATTTAGTTACTGAAATTGTCAATTTAAATCATAAAATTGAGAATATTCCTGCTCAAAAAGATTCAGAAAAATCAAAAGAATTACAGAAAATATTCCAATCTCATCCAAAAATATCTTTTGATTATCTGACTAAACTCAATCAATTGAAAATATTGCAACAAAGTATCAGTAACAACTTAGCTAATTACAAATTTATCATAAAAAAAATTAAAGAACAAACTCAAATATTAGCTGAAAAAGATATTTTGATTGGCGAAACAAACCTAAAATTTTTAGAAGATTTTACTAGGGTAATAGAGCAAAATTATCAATTTCAAATAGCTAAAAATTACACAAATTATAGTTTAATGACTAAAATTTTAGAAAGTCAGGTTAACATAATTCAAGGCATGATAAATTTAGATAAAAAAGAGAGCGATCGCACTCTCACCAACACAATCATTATCGCCAGCAGCGGATTAGCTGCAAGTACTATTACCGCCTCAATTATTTCTACTAAATTGCCATCTCCAACAGCAAAAAATAAACCTATTTCTGTTGAACAAGCTTTTGGTTTAAGTGCTGGAATTGGGTTGTTTGTAGTGGCGATCGCTTATGTAATTCTCCGTCTATTTCGCAAGTAATAACGACAACTTAAAAGTTTTGCTAAACTAAGAAAAAGCCAAAATTAAAACTAGTAGATATGGTAACATCAGACAAAGCTTTTGTTGAACAATCTGTTCCCACAGTCTCTAACGAAAATAGAATCGTGATGAGAGGTGTTAGCTGGCAAACTTACAAACAATTAATGGCAGAAGTAGGAGACGATCGCGCTTGGAGAATCGCTTACGATCAAGGAGTGTTAGAAACTAGAATGCCGTTGTTAGAACACGAAGTACCCAAAGGATTGTTAGAAAGTTTTATCGAAGCAGTTGCAGATGAGTTGGAAATTGAAGTGCTAAAAGCTGGATCATTGACATTAGAAAGGGAAGATTTACGAAATGCGATCGAACCAGATTCTTGCTTTTATATTCAAAACGAAGCACAAGTCAGAGGAAGAGAGGAAATTATTCTTCCTGGTGATCCACCGCCGGATTTAGCGATCGAATCAGACTATACCAGTTCTTCTATCAACAAACAAGCACTTTATTCAGCTTTAGGAGTTCCCGAACTCTGGCGATATACAAGGAAAACATTATTGATTTATCGACGCATTGAAGGCGGATATGAACAGTGCGAACAAAGTTTAGCATTTCCCTTTTTACCAATAGGAGAAATCCCCAATTTTATTGAACAAAGTCGTACAATGGGACAAAGAAGTGCCGTAAGATTGTTTAAACAGAGAATTCGCGAAATTATTAATACTCAATCAACAAGTGATAGCGCGGATTGAAGATGTGGTAAATTTAATATATCTTACTAATTGGTTTAGTTTGATAAACCGGAATTGCAATAATAAACTCCGTTCCTTTGCCAACTTCAGAAACACAGCGCAAATCACCTTTATGTTTTTCAACAACAATCTGATAACAAATAGACAACCCTAAACCAGTACCTTTACCTACAGGTTTTGTAGTAAAGAAAGGATCGAATAACTTACTTTTATGTTCCTCGGAAATTCCACAACCATTATCTTTAATCCGAACTAAAGCACGGGATTTATCCTCTGATAATTCGCTGTGGATTATAATAGTTGGAACCAAGTTATGATTCGCCTCTTCTTCTTTGCTGCGAAATTTCTCTAAAGCATCGATCGCATTACTCAAAATATTCATAAACACCTGATTTAATTGCCCAGCATAACATTCCAATAGCGGCAAATCACCATATTCTTTAACTAAGTTAATTCCAGAATTTGCAGGTGTTTCTTTTAAACGATTTTGCAAAATCAACAAAGTACTATCAATTCCCTCATGGATATTCACATCTTTCATTTCCGCTTCATCAAAGCGAGAAAAATTACGTAAAGATAGCACAATCTCCCGAATTCTATTCGCACCCATACTCATCGATGCTTGAATTTTTCGTAAATCAGTTATCAGAAATTCTAAATCCATTTCTTCTTCCAAATCTTGAATTTCAGGTTCAGGATTAGGATACTTTTGTTGATACAAATCAATTAATCTTAAAAGTTCTTGGGTGTAGTCAGAGGCGTGAGGTAAATTGCCATAAATAAAATTAATTGGATTGTTAATTTCGTGGGCTACACCTGCTACTAATTGTCCCAAACTAGACATTTTTTCCGTTTGAATTAACTTCGCTTGTGTTTCCTGTAAAGCTTGATATGCTTGCGCTGATTTCTCCATTTCTTTTCGCAAGCGTTTTTCATTCACAGTTACTTGTCCTAACAAGTTATAAAAAGATATAGTTAACCTACCAATTTCATCTTCTCGACTCATCAATTCTTCACTTTTAGCACTAGCTTCCGCCAATAAATTACACTCATCCATAATCGGTTGTAAACGCCGATTTAAATTTCTCACAAACAGAAAAACTACTCCGGCTAAAACCGCAGAAGCACCCATCGCTGCTAATACAGTTCCCACAATTGAAAAGCGCAGTAATGGGCCAATTACTACCCATTTGGGCACGGAAGCTAACAAAATCCAATTATTATTAGAAATTTTTCGGTAAGCCCAAAATTCTTGCTTGCCTTCTTGGTCTTGCCAAGATATAATTCCCGCATTCTCAGAACTCTTTTTAAGTTTTAAGTTTATTTTTTCCCAGAG
>JBAVZX010001173.1:0-5447 GCA_049589015.1 Phormidium sp.
AGGTACTACTGCTCATTAGTTTCACAGAAACCAAACCGGAATAGCAGTAGTACCTGAGTATAGGCACAGTCAAAAGCGGGCTAGTGATGCGTGGGCGGACTAAGCGCAAGGACAGCGATCCACTGTCCAGAATGCAAGGCTGTTGGTGCCTACTGGTATAGCGCATTTGAAAGTTACCTGCGTTGACGATAGTAATGTGTTCTTAAAGCCAAAATGTGTTCACATGGCCCCTTGAACAACTTATTTTGTAAGTGCCAATTGCAGGTACATTCTGCTTGAATTATACGCTGATCTGAGTCGATCGTCAAAGAGGGATTATATGTTTTTTCCTTATCTTTGACTGTCCCTTGCAAAATCAAAATATTAGCAGCATCGCCAGTGCAAGAAGTAACTTCCACAGCATTTTGAGTTAAAAAACGAGTCGCTTTTTCCTCTCTTTCATTGGCAAAACGTAACTTATCAATTGGTAGCGGTTCCCGACTTAATTCCCGCACCCGATATACTTGCTTGTTTAAGTCAAAAATTGCACTGCCAGCTTGCGTGTAACTACTTAAAGCACCGAGAACTAGAGAGCGATCGAGCTTCAATCGACGAGCAAGCACATCAGGCGATTCTGCCCAATTTTCCTTTAAAGCATTGAAAATTTGCTGTTTTGTCAGGTTATCGACTTCGGCGCGAGGTGCCATCAAGTCAAAGTTCCCCGCTTGCGCCCAATCGTTACTCGTCCATCCCGACAAACCCAAGGTAAAGGAGAGATCGCCCAAATCAGCAACATAAAAGGAAGGCATCCCCGTACCCAGAAGGTGAACGGTAAACTTTTTCGCAACAGGAATCAGGCGTTCCAAGATGTGCAAGCGACGACGACCCCAAACGCGAATGGTCTGTTCTTCACTTCCCAAGTAGGGAGAACGGGAACACACAACCTCAATATTCCAAGGTTCAAAAACTACCCGCACAGGTTGTCCCGGTGTTAAATGATACCTCATTCCTCTTGGGCTGTGTTTTTCTTTGTGTCGCCGCAAAACAAAACAAAGATTGTGAACATCCATCGGGTGCAAATCGAATTTTGTGGCGGGTAAAGACATGGCGGAACTTACTTGTAAAAAACCCCTTACCCAGCTATCCGGTAAATCGATTTTGACTTCTTTAAATGTTTCTTCGTTAGTAGTTTGAACTTCAAAACCGGAAGGATCGACTTCTAATTTTGTGGTCTTGTAATTGCGGATTTTCTGAAATTCGTTGTACAAATCGTGAGAGTAATCAATATTAGTTGTTCCGCAAGCAAATTCATCGATATTTTTAAAGACTTCGTAACTTGCGCCGAGTCGCCCATAACTTGATTCATCGACGCTGAAACATTCAAAAAATATTTCGTCTGGGTGAACTGTAATTACTGGATCGAAGAGAAAGTAAATGTCTAATTGTTTGCGGAATACGTATTGACGGAATTTTTCTCTTGCATCATAGTATGGTTTGAGGCGTTGATAGTGATTATCGTACAAATCTTTTAATTCCGTCCGCAATTCTTGCATTCGGTTCACTATTTCTTGCCTTTGTACTGCTACTTGTTGCCAGTCAATTTCTAACTGTTGCGCCGCCCATTCTTTATATGCGGTTTTATCTTTTGGTTTGAAACGCAAGTCGGAAACAACTACATCATGTAAGGCGCTAATTGCTTCTCGAAAAGCGATGTTTTGGCGCAATTCTCCGATGAAAAAAGTAGGTTCGCGCTTGGTGTCGGGGGAGAATGACATCTGAGTGCGATCGCCCCTATCTACAACAGCAGTATTTCCTTTGTAAGCGTAGTTTACTTCCATAGCAATTGTTATCCTCGAATTGTTATAAATCAGATAAATTTAAACTAACTGAAGCGGTTTACCAAATTGTATAGGTTCGGGAAGAGGTTTTCCATCTTCTGTGTAAGTATCTACTAAAAGTTCTAACACTTCTTGAGCATTTTTCAGTGCTTCTTCATAACTATCTCCATGAGTATGACAATAATCTCCCCATTCTGGAAGACTGACAATATAACATTGATCTTCATCAGACCATTGAATAACTATAGTGTAACGATAATTCATTGTTTTGCCTCCTAAATCTTTTTTTTAAACCACGAAGACACGAAGGACACGAAGGAAGAAGAAGAAAGAAGTGGAAGAAGATAAAAAAAGGAGTAACTAACTCGAATTTATTATCTGCGTTCATTTGCGGTTTTAAATTCTTTCACTAAAATTGGGAGTTCTAAATCTGGGTAAGTGCGTTTGATGTTTACCATACATTCGATCGCAGATGCTTTATCAGCTATTACCATTGTTGCAGATTGTCGGGTCATAATTTCTCCTACTACGGTAGCAGCTTCCAAACTCTTTTGCGCCTCCCCATTCAAAAAAGCAAAAATCCGTTTTTTCGCCACACTTCCTCGATTCACCAAAGATAAAACCGTGATAAAATAAGGTGTTAATTCCTCTAGTTTCTCTGGATCATTAATTGCGTAACTTTCCAAATAGTTTGTTACAAATAGCTGCATATCTGTTGCTGGGTGTTCGCTGAATTTCAGCAAATACTCTTGTCCGTCAGCTTCTTGAAAATAGCGAGTTACCAAATTTCGCCCAAAACTGCGAACTTCTTCTTTGATGCTATCGCAGAGAGTAATTAACACGCTAGGAGTCAAATCTTCCGCAGTAAAGAAAGTGTTGAATAAGCGAAAACCAAACTCTTGAGTATCTAACCATTTACTCTCAACTATTCGCACCCCAGATAACATTTCTGCTTCATTTCCCCGCAAGCGAGGCAAGTTTTTCAGAAATATTTGTCTCGCCGCTTCTCGTACAGCTAAAATTTCATTATCCGCCAGTTTAACTATTTCCATTGTCTCAAATTCTTCTGCCCAAGTCTCCACATTTGCAATGATTACATAACCTGCTAATTCCTGAGTTGCAGAGGATTTCGCTTTTAGCAATCTTAAAGCAGTATCTTTGCTAATATGCGTCATCCATTCTGGCAAATCTTCCTTCAAGAAACGAACGAGATATTGACAAACTTCTTCTTTAGTTTTTGACTTCATTAAAACGTCAATAATTTCCGTTGCTAACCTAGCGGCGAAGTCAGAATGATCTGTGGCGAGTCGGCGAATAACCGGGCGAATGGCGTTACGAATATCTGCTAATTCATGAGTTGCCATTGCCATGAGTAATGAGTACTGATTTAATAAAGTAGAGTCAGGAAGTTGTCCAAAAATTCTAATTCCGATTCCGCGAATTGATTCGTATTCTGAGACAATTAAAGAATCGATTAATCCGGGTGGTAAATTTTCGGCTGAATTTTCATGATTTACGAGAATTCTTGCACCTAATTCTTGCACTTCTAATACAGGATGTCTCAACAAATCTTGGATAATTGACATTCCCAAAGTGCGTAACTGCGGAGTAAAACAAGTTAGGAGAGTTTCAGCAATGTCCTTTGCTTTTTCTCCTGCGTCGTTGGGTATTGCTAAAACTTCGGTGATGATTTTAACGATTAAAACTTTTGCTGTATTCTCGTTGAGAATTGAAGAATTGAGGAGTTGACGGGCGAATTGGCGAGTTTCAGCAAAGGAGTTTGTGACTAAAGAAGTGATAAAATTAGCATCAGCGAGAAATGGTTCTCTGGTTTCTTCAATCCAGCGAAAAGCTGTTGTTCTTGCTTCAGGAATTACACAACTCGCTAAGGCTAAAACTAATTCTAAATTAGGTGCAGCGGAGTTGTAAATAGTTTGCGCTGATTCAAAGGCAAATTGTGCTGTAACTTCATAAGGTTTGTTCAGTAATTTAATGATTGTTTCTGCGTCTAACTCTGTACAAAATTGGGAACATTCGCGCAATGCTTTGACGGCGAATTGATGTACAGGTTGGCAGTTACTTTCTAATAGTAAATTCAACAATTCTGTTGGTTGTTTTTCCCAAAGTTTGGGGAAAGCTTCTTCGCGGACAGTTGGTTCTGGATCTCCAGGTTTATAGTTTTCTTTACACTGCCAAGCTTTGTTATTTTCTCTTAATTCATAACGGGGACTGTTTTCATAAAGGATGTGATTAAATGTGAGATAGCCAGCGTAGATATCCCAGCTTTTACTAATAGTAACAGTTTGCCAATTATTGTTGAATCTTTGCCATCGTGAGAAATTACTTTGCTTGGCTGGTTGTGCATCTTGATCGGAATATTCTAAGAGGATGTTAGCCGCTATTTTCACATAGTTATCATCACCAATTTCTCCTAACTGTCGGAGAGTGCGCCATATCCTTTGTTGCAGATATTGGCGAGTGACATTGCTGTAAGCAATTCTTGAGTTAGGGCTTTTTAATTCTGCTAAAACCTCATCATTATTCACTAATTCCCATCGTCTTGTTTCAGGGTTGTATTTGTGTCCATATCTCGCTAATTGAACGTCTTCTGGAAGATGGATTAGATGAATATCGCTACGGAAATTTGCCTTTTCTTTTTCAATGCGGTAAGCAATGATTCCGAAAACTTCTGCATCTAAGCGATATTCGGCTATTTTGAAAATATGGCGAATTTGTTTGAAGTAGTTGGGTTTAAAGGGTGCGGTTCGGAGAATTTCTAAGAGTGCTGGACGGAGATTTTCGTTGTTGATTTGGTAGATTGTAGTGAGGATGGTAAAACCTTGGTAATTGCAAGTCTTGAGATATTCTTTTAAGGCGTTGGTGAATTCTGTTGCTGAACCGTTTTTAGCTAGTTCTTGTAATGGCGTTGGTAGTTCGGCTATTTTTTCAGAACGCAAATTCTCCTTCTCTGTTTCCTCCGAAAGTTTAAATGCGGCTTCCCAAGAAATTCGGCGCACGAATTCGGGGGTTTGGGGATTTTGGTATAAGTTTTTGAGGGTGGGTAAAGATGTGCGATCGCCACAGTTCCCCAATGCCCAAGCTATGCAATAATCTCTTAAAGGTTCCCCTGTTCTAATCAGTTTTAAAAGTTCGGGAACTGCTTCGGTAATTTTTAATTCTCCAGCACGCCAAATTACTCTTTCTAAAGGCCATTTATTAGTGTTTCTGTCAGCGAGTCGCGTTAAAATAGCCTGTTTTTGTGCGTCTGGGTTGGGCGGATTAACTGTTTTTGGGGCGGGAGTTTCAGTAACTATTGTGTTGCTAACATCTTGATAGCCTTTTTTTGTCTTTTCGCTGACTAATTTATCAAAAACTTTTTCGGCTTGGGCTAAGGTTACTGGTTGCTCGGTTTTGACTCCTTCCTTGAGATTTGCACCTCGGCGACCGTAGCGGAAGTTTACCACGTATCGATCGGTCCCAACCAAACAAAGATCGACTTCATAAACTTTGTCGGAAGTTCCTTCTTGGTAATGAAGGGTGGTTCTCTTAATTAATTGCATCGTGGTTCTTCCTGTGTCGAAAATCTTCCGTCTCGCCAGGGACTCAAGCCCCTGGCTAATAGCTTAAGTC
>JBAVZX010001174.1:0-2598 GCA_049589015.1 Phormidium sp.
ATAGCCCAGGAAAATGTCAGCGTCAAATTATATTGATTCGCTACGCTCAATCTGAGTTCTTGGTCGCAATTCATCTCCCGCTAACCCTATCGGGTGTAACGGGAGTCTTCTTGCGACATTGAGATAAGCGTACACATCAGGAAGTTTTAGATGCCGATCGCTGGATTATTGACGGGTTTGGTTGCATGGAAACCCTTTGGCAGAGACTTGATGCCGCAGATAGTCTGGTTTATGTCGATTTACCACTATATGTGCATTTCTGGTGGGTAACTAAACGATTTATCACAGGTTATTTTAAACCGCCAGAAGGCTGGCCTCAAAATAGTCCAATATTGAAAAGTTCACTTTCTAGCTACCGCGTACTTTGGTTATGTCACAAGAAATTAACCCCAAGATATCGTGAATATATCAAGCAAGTACAAAGCACCAAAAGTGTTTATCACCTGCGATCGACTAAACAGATATCACAATTTTTTGAATTAGTCGAAAATGAGATTAACTTGAAAAATAGTGCATCAGCTTAAAAAATCTGCAAGCGATCGCCAATCTTGTCTAACTCCCTGATTAATTCAATTATGAAAAACCATAACATGAATCAACCCCAATCTGCCGAAAACGAAGTAAAACTAATTATTTTATGTGAGAACTGCTCGCAAAAATTACGTATTCCCAAGCGGAAGAAAAAACTCCGAGTAACCTGCCCTACGTGCAGACATGAATTTAACTACAAACGTTATCTCTTTGGCTTCTCCTCCAACAACAAAAAGCCGCTTCTCGTTGGTTTAGTGGGTAGCTTAATCGGATTTTTTCTAGTTGAAATCATCAACTTCAACCGGGCGTTAGCTAGTACAAATCCTCTAGTTGCTACCATGATAACAATCGGAGCATTTGGAATGTGTTTCGGCGCAGTACTGGGAGGCGCAGAAGGATTTTTCCGCAAAAATAAAACCAGACTATATTATGGTCTGAAAGTAGGCGCAATTTTAGGTTTAATTAGTGGCGTTATTTCCGGCTTTATTGCCCAACTTATTTACAGTTATATCCTGGCAACTTTCCTAGTTAAAAGCGATCCTTCCTTGGCTGTTTTCATGTTTGCTCGGACAGTTGGATGGTGTATCTTGGGACTTTTACTAGGGGCTTCTTACGGGATTAAAGAAAACACTTTCGGGGATCTAAAATTTGGCTTGATTGGGGGAGCTATTGGCGGAATTATCGGTGGTTTCTTTTTTGATCCTTTGAGTATAGCAATTCAACTTGGTGGAGGTACGATCGGGCGGTTAGTAGCATTTTCTATTCTGGGGATGACAATTGGCGTAAGCATTAACTATTTTAGAGAAGTTGCTATCCGTCGAAACCGACCAGAAATGTATCAACAAATAACTAGGAAATTACCTACTAATGCCAGATTATTATTACCCGATTCAAGCCTTAAACATAATAAACATCAGTAGACATCTCCAGAAATTAAAGGTGCATTGCCTGAAAACCTTGTAGAGACGTTATATATAACGTCTCTACAAAATATATAACGTCTCTACAAGGTTTTTTGGAGATGTCTAGTGAAAAATAAAGATAAATCATCAACTATTTAAACATTTGGATCGATCCCATGCGAACGGAGTAGTTCTTCCAGACGCTGCGATCGCACTCGTTCCGCATCAGCCCGTTCCCGTTCCGCATCAGCCCGTGCTCGTTCCGCTTCAAGTTGCGTTTGGGCTAAGGCTTCCCGTTCAGTTGGAATCAAAATCCAACCTGATTCATCATACCAACGTAACCATGACCGATTAAGACCTTCGTATTCACCCCACCACAAACCTAAACCTAATTGCAATTGTGGTATCCAAATCTTAGGTTCTGTTAACTCCAACTCTTGATAAAAACCAGCCATGAGAGCAAATACTTTTAAGCGATCGCTATAACGATCAAAAACTACATAATAAGGTACCTTTAAAATTTGCTCATAAACTTCCCATTTCGTTGGAGGTTCACTACTTAGCCTTGTAGTTCTACCCAAATCTTCTTTTTCCGTCCCCGGCGATAATAATTCCACCACCACTGTCGGACTTACCAATTCTTGCCAAAACACATAACTTAAGCGTAAATCCTGATTATCATAAAGTTTAGACACTCCCACCACTCCAAACCAATCAGGTCTTTTATACCAAGAATGGTGACGCAGATCGTAGTACAGGTTCATATCCCCTGCACTAAACACTTCTTCTGGTGGGTAGTTACCCGGACAAAACGTTAGACTAAGTAAAGGAGGTTGGCGATAGTGAAATTCGTCAGGCAAACCAGGTTCCTCCGGGTTTTCGCTAGGTAAATCATACATCGTAGGCAAAGTTTCTCTGGGAGAATGCGGTGGATCACTTTGCTCGATCGGATATTTGAATTCTTTGATTTGCATAATTTACTAATTAAGCACTGTACGATCCTATGCTAATTTAGCCAATTCTGTGGTAGTTAGCATGGCACTCACTAATATCACTTCATCTAATGTGGTCGTAGTCGTTTTGGCATTGATTAATTGATTAAAAAAATGGTGATTGGGAGTTTTAATAACACAAACATTTCCTATTCCCAATCACCAAAAACCAA
>JBAVZX010001175.1:0-2243 GCA_049589015.1 Phormidium sp.
GTGTAAACCTGGGACTTGTATAAAAAAGGCAGGGAAACTTCTTGATATTGCGGCCATTTGTCTGAGTCGGATTCTTCTTCTGCAAAGTGCAGGAAACTAATCTGATGTCTACCCATTAGAGCATTAGTAATTTCCCGACTGTAGGTGACATTGCCGCAAAAGGGTGTTTTTTTTCCCAACCAAGCGATGTGAAGCTGACTCATTCAGGTCTTGCCAACTGCTAATTGCCACAAGCTAACTAAGACATTTGCCGAATCAAAAGTCAAGAGTTTGCTGGCGATCGCCAATAAATTCTGACTTTGGGACTAATGACGTTGTTAGCAGTCTTTTTTAAATTGGGTTTTTGTGTGAGAGCTAGTGTTGCAACTATACCAGGTAAATAGCCCACCTGCGATCGCAGCCGCAGCTAAAGTTAGAAAAACTGCTTTTAAACCGAAAAAGGTTTCTGCGACACCAGCTAAAGCCAAGGGTAAACTCATGGCAATATTAATCGCATTGTTCTGCAATCCAAAGACTTTACCACGCATTTCTGGGGGAGTTTCCCTTTGAATCGTGGTTTGCATTGGTACAGCCACTAAAGCGCCAAAGGTTCCCATAATCATCACTAGTAATAACACCAGCCACAAATGATGGGGAAGTATCGCCAAACCAGTTAAAGCCGCTGCGACTCCCAAAGAACCGCATAAACTCAAGCTTGTATGGGATAATCTTTGACCGAAGTGTCCCAAAAATGCGGAACCTAGTCCAATCCCCACTCCGCCAGCCGACATCAAAAAGCCAAACTGCGAAGGTTTTAAGCCAGGAATTAATTCTGCAAGGCGCACTGCTAAAACTGAGAGGGCGGCAAATACAGAGAACAAGATAATTAATTGTAACAGAGCGCTACGAACCCGCTTTTCATGGCTAAGATAACGCCATCCTTCCTGTAAATCGGCGAGAACATGGGGTGCTTCGTGGTCTTGCGGGTTGACTTTTTCCGATGTTTTCAGCAAGATTAGCACTAAACCTGCTAGAGCATAAGACCCACCAACCAACAATTCTTTACCAATATTCCCCTCGCCACCCAAGTTTATCCATAAAGTATCTGCCAGGGCTAACAGTGGTTCTCCCACCGCAAAACCAATCACCACCAGCGCCATCATTGTAGTTGTGTAAAGCGAGTTTGCTGATAGTAAATGGCGACGTTCTACAATCATCGGAATCGCTGCTTGTTCTGCGGGGGCAAAAAACTGCGTCAGCGTCGAGACTAAGAAAGTCACCAGTAACAATACACAAAAACCTGCTGGCAAACTAGCTACAGACATCCAATCTTGAGATAACCACAGCAAGGTGGGTATACTCAGCACCAAGATACCGCGAAATATATTTGTCGATACTAATACTGTACGCTTCGACCAGCGATCGACAAACACACCCGCAAAAGAACTAAACAACACCGCGGGAATGGTAAAAGCCATCATAATCGCTGATACCCAAGTACTGATTGTCTGACTCCCAACTTGAAATTGAGTATCTATCAGCGCAATCATCAACACCAAATAAACCTTATCCGCCAGCTGGGAAAAAACTTGCCCACTCCAAAGAGCCAGAAAATTACGATTTTTCAGAACTGGAATAAAACCGACAGATGACTCTTCCGCTTCCTCTTTCTCCGTAGTTTTTTCCTTTGTAGGAGCGGGTGTTGTGGTTAAATCTCCTGCTGCGAGTACAGATTTATCTGCTAAACCGTTCGGCTGACACTCACGGAAATCCGCCCCTACAGGAGAAGCTGACGGAATCAAGCCATTATTTCCCGGAGCCACTGCTTGCTGATGAGAATTTAAGGATTTACCAGAGGCGGGAATTAAAGTTTCCGATGCTAAGAAGTCCTTTAAGTCTCCCTTTGTTTGCATCTGTGTCTCTTCTTTGCCATTGTTGGGTTTCCTATTTCCATTCTGCTGTTCCAGCTTGCCCGGTTGCGGTTTAGCCTGGGACAAAGTAGCGTAACTTTGCATTATTAATGTTTCTCTATCAGAATCAAACCATTCCATGATTTATCAAGAGGAAGTGGACAGGGAAGTTAATTGACACTCTCCCGGTAAGCTACGCTGTACCGGGAGATTCTTGTTTCTTAGAACAACGCTTTTTAGTGCTAGCACTAACGAGTCTTACTTGCTCTCCACAAGCTTGAAATTCCGTTTGCCCAACGGTATTTGCTGACAGAATCTTGATGCCTTCTTCCCTAATATTCTTGGCTGCATTTT
>JBAVZX010001176.1:0-13963 GCA_049589015.1 Phormidium sp.
CTCATGATTAGCGATCGCCCCAAGACAGTCAAAAAAAATAGACAAATTCCCCTGAGATTACTCATAATTGTCCCCTTTATCTTGCAAGTTGTGGGCGCAGTGGGATTAGTGGGTTATTTATCTTATCGGAGTGGACAAGAATCTGTAAAGCAATTAACCCATGAACTGAACAATGAAATAACGACTCGTGTAATGCAGTATTTGGATAACTATTTAGCTACTCCAGTTTTGGTTAATAAAATTAATGCGGATGCTGTGAAATCAGGTAATCTAAATCTTCAGGATGCCGATCAAATAGAAAAATATATTTATAGTCAAATCAAACAATTTGTTGAGATTAAAGAATTTAATAATATCACTCATATTCTGGTAGGGACTGAGCAAGGAATTCTGAGAATTGCTAGCCTCAGACATGGCATCCAATATACGATGAGAATAGCAGATCCCGATAAACCTGGCCAGATTTCTGAATATAAATTTGATAGTTTTGGTAATAAAATTAAGTTGCTGGACATGGTTCAAAAATGGAAAATACAAGAACGTCCTTGGTATAAGGCTGCGGTGAAGACAGGTAAGCCAAGCCGGGTTCCCATCTTTGTTCTTGGTGATAATCAAGATTTATCTCTCAATAGTAGTTATCCTGTGTATGCACCTAAAACTAATCAGTTATTAGGGGTACTTTCCGCAGCTTCTAGTATGAGAGGTTTTCGTCTATTTCTCGGTAGTTTACAGATTGGTAAAACTGGACGACTATTTATTATTGAACCCAATGGTTTACTAATTGGCACTTCCCTAAAAAACCAAGTACCTTATCTTAAAAAACAACAAAATGGCAAGATTAAATTAGAAAGAATTAAAGCCACTGATGTAAGCGATCCCTTAATTCGAGCAACTAGCCTGCATCTTTTGACAAAGTTTAATAATTTTACCGAAATTAAGAACAAGCAAAATCTTGATTTTGTCAAAGATCATCATCATAATTTTGTGCAAGTTATCCCTTATAAAGATAATATGGGCTTAGACTGGCTAATTATCACAGTAATACCTGAGTCTGACTTCATGGAGCATATTCAGGAAAATGCTCAATTAACAATTTTACTTTCTGCTATTACTTTACTCATTGCTATAGGAATAGGTATTATCACGGCTCAATGGATTACCAAACCAATTTTACAATTAAGTCAAGCCAGTCAATCTTTAGCATTAGGAGAATGGCAAAATTCTGAGCCCAAGAATGATTTACTAGAACCTAAAAATATTACAGAAATATCAACTTTAGCTACTTCTTTTAAGACTATGGCAGAACAGTTAAAAACCTCTTTTGAAACTTTAGAACATCGAGTAGAAGAACGCACAGCAGAGTTAGTCATTGCTAAGGAAAAAGCCGAAGTTGCCAATCAAGCTAAAAGTACGTTTATTGCCAATATGAGTCATGAATTGCGATCGCCCCTAAATGCAATTCTCGGCTTTTCCCAATTGATGTTACGTACCAAAAATTTCCCCTCAGACCAATTTGAAAATGCCGGAATTATCTATCGTAGTGGAGAATATTTACTCACATTAATTAATAATATCCTAGACTTATCTAAAATTGAAGCTGGCAAAACCACGCTCAATACTCACGATTTTGATCTCCATTGCTTACTCGAAGATTTAGAAGATATGCTGCATTTACGCGCCACTAATGCAAGTTTGAACTTGACTTTTCAGCATACAGAAAATGTTCCCCGTTATATCTGCACAGATGAAATAAAACTGCGACAAGTTTTAATTAATTTACTTAGTAATGCCATCAAATTTACCTCAGTTGGTCAAATTACTCTCAAGGTTTTTCTCGAAGATCAAGAAACCGTAGATGTTTTTGATCTCCATTTCCAAATTCGGGATACCGGAGTTGGAATTGCACCTGCGGAACTACCCAAACTATTTGATGCTTTTACTCAAGCTCAAGCCGGAAAAGAAATGCAAGAAGGAACAGGTTTAGGATTAGCGATTAGCCGCAAATTTGTGCAACTCATGGGTGGAAATATTACCGTAGAAAGTGAATTAGGAAAAGGCTCAACTTTCCAATTTTATATTCAAGCAAAACTCGCGCAAAAAATCGTTAGCAATTCTACTGAAGAACCTCCCAGAGTTCTCGAACTTGCACTCCATCAACCAACCTATAAAATACTCACAGTAGATGACAAACCAATTAATCGTAAATTATTAATTAAATTGCTTAGTCCTTTGGGATTTGAGGTCAAAGAAGCTAGTAATGGAATAGAAGCGATCGCCATTTCGGATCAATGGGAACCTCATTTAATTTTTATGGATATGAGAATGCCTGTGATGGACGGTTATGAAGCAACAAAACAAATTAAATCTACTACTAAAGGTAATGCTACAGCGGTGATTGCTTTAACCGCAAGTGTTTTAGAAGAAGAAAGAGCGATCGTACTTTCCGCAGGTTGTGATGATTTTATTCGGAAACCTTTTACGGAACAGCAGATTTTCGGGACATTAGCTAAACATTTAGGAGTGAGTTATATCTATGCAGAAACGAAATCTTCTACCCCGAATATCCCTATAGATAATGCTTTAACCTCGCAACAGTTAACCTGTATGTCTCAAGAGTGGATAATCAAACTAAATCAAGCGGCTCTTGAGGCAAATTCTCAGCTGATTATGCTATTGATTACGGAAATTCCCCCGCCAGAAAGTGATTTAATAAAATCCCTCACCCAACTGGTACGTAAATTTCAATTTGAGCAACTACTTGACCTAATGGAATCATTAATAACCGATGATGAGCGAGTCTCCTAACAAACCCCAAAAATCTCGACAAATCTCCCTGAGATTAGTGTTGATTGCTCCCTTTGTTCTACAAATTGTCGGAGCAGTAGGATTAGTTGGTTATCTTTCTTACCGTAGCGGACAAAAAGCGGTAGAAAATATGGCGAAACCTTTGATGTCGGAAATTGGCGATCGCATTGAGCAAAATTTAGCTGATTATCTCGATCACCCCACAAAAGTTGCCAAAAATAATGCCGATACTATCAAATTAGGTGTCATCAACTGGCAAGATTTAGCCACCGTAGAGCGATATTTTTGGCAACAAATAAACACTTTTAATGATATAGGCGGTTTCATTATTGCCAATGAACGAAAAGATGTCTTAACATTAGGAGTGACTGATGATGGCTCTTATGGTGTACGTATTAAGGATAAGTCAACTGATAATCACTTCGATAATTATTTAACTGACAGTCAAGGAAAGCGGATCAAATTCATCAGACGCTCCACAACTTATGAACCTCTTAATAATGCTCCGAATACCCCTTGGTATAGAAAGGCAAAACAGGAAAATCGTCTAATTTGGGATATTATTGTTTCACAGTTTAAGACCGACGATCTGATCTTGATTGCTGCTAACGGTGTACCATTTTACGATCGGAATAATAATTTTCGAGGAGTTCTCGGCAATTCAGTTTCTCTGGCTCGATTAAGTAATTTTTTGAAAAGTCTTAAAATTGGTAAAACTGGTCAGGCTTTCATTATAGAACGAAATGGATTATTCATTGCCACTTCCACCGGAGAAACTCCTTTTATTCCTGGCTTACTTGCTGAAGATAATCAGAAAAATTCAGTAAAAAATTTAGATCCAGCCAAACGCAGATTGAATATTGTTAACAGTAGTAATTTAGTAACTAAAAGAATAGCCACCTATTTGAATAATTATTTTAGGAGTTTTCAGGGAATTAAGGAAAAGCAATATCTTAGCATTCAAGTCGATCGCGAATCTTACTTTGTGCAAATTGTCCCCTTGCAAGTTGAAAAAGATTTTGATTGGTTGACAATTATAATTATTCCTGAATCTGATTTCATGGCAGAAATTCAGACTAATAGGCGATGGACAATTCTGTTATGTGTTCTAACTTTATTAATAGCAATAAGCATCGGTATTTTGACAGCCCGTTGGATTACAATTCCGATTGGAAGATTAAGCCAAGCTAGTCGTGCGATCGCCAAAGGTGAACTTAATCAGGTTGTAGAAATCAAAGGAATTTCGGAATTAAATACTTTGTCCAATGCTTTTAATAGCATGGCGAGTCAATTAAAAACATCTTTTGACACATTAGAACATCGGGTAGAAGAACGCACCGCTGAGTTAGCCATTGCCAAAGAAAAAGCCGAGGTAGCTAACCAAGCTAAAAGTACATTTATTGCTAACATGAGCCACGAATTGCGATCGCCATTAAATGCAATTATTGGCTTTTCCCAATTGATGTTACGTACCAAAAATTTCCCCTCTGACCAATTTGAAAATGCCGGAATTATCTATCGTAGTGGCGAATATTTACTCACATTAATTAATAATATCCTTGATTTATCTAAAATTGAAGCTGGCAAAACAACACTCAATCCTCACGATTTCGATCTCCATCGCTTACTCGAAGATTTAGAAGATATGCTGCATTTACGCGCCACTAATGCAGGTTTGAACTTGACTTTTCAGCGCACAGAAAATGTCCCCCGCTATATCTGCACAGATGAAGTAAAACTCCGCCAAGTTTTAATTAATTTACTTAGTAATGCCATCAAATTTACCTCGGTTGGTCAAGTTACTCTCCAGGTTTTTCTCGGAGATCAAGAAACCGTAGATGTTTTTCATCTCCATTTCAAAATTCGCGATACCGGAGTCGGAATTGCACCTGCGGAACTACCTAAACTATTTGATACGTTTACTCAAGCTCAAGCTGGAAAAGAAATGCAAGAAGGAACAGGTTTAGGATTAGCAATAAGCCGCAAATTTGTGCAACTCATGGGCGGAGATATTACCGTAGAAAGTGAATTAGGAAAAGGCTCAACTTTCTCATTCTATATTCAAGCCAAACTCGCGCAAAAAACCGTTAGCAATCCTACTGAAGAATATCCCAGAGTTCTCGAACTTGCACCCGATCAACCAACCTATAAAATTCTCACAGTAGATGATAAAGCAATTAATCGTCAATTATTAATTAAATTGCTTAGTCCTTTAGGATTTGAAATGAAAGAAGCTAGTAATGGAATAGAAGCGATCGCTATTTGGGATGAATGGGAACCTCATTTAATTTTTATGGATATGAGAATGCCTGTAATGGATGGTTATGAAGCCACAAAACAAATTAAATCCACTACCAAAGGTAATGCTACAGCAGTGATTGCTTTAACCGCAAGTGTTTTAGAAGAAGAAAAGGCGATCGTACTTTCCTCTGGATGTGATGATTTTATTCGGAAACCCTTCATGGAAAACACTATTTTTGACATCCTAGCCAAACATTTAGGAGTCAAATATATCTATGCAGAAACCGCATTGGCAACATCAAAAGAGTTAACCGAAACAGTCTTGACATCCACACAACTAACCTGTATGTCTCAATCATGGATTACTCAACTATACGAAGCCGCATTAGAAGCTAACACCAACCAAGTTTTACAACTAGTACAACAAATTCCCCAAACAGAAATTAATTTGATACAATCACTAACAAAACTTACCCGTCAATTTGATTTTGAGCCTATAGTTAATTTAATTGAACCCCTAATTACCGATGAATACTGATTCTGAAAGCGAAAATCAAGGTAACATTCTCATAGTAGACGATCTGTTAGAAAATTTACAATTACTCAGCGAATCACTCCTCAAACTCGGCTACATTGTTCGCAGCGTCACCAGTGGGCGAATGGCACTAAAAACCATAAAAGTGAAGCCCCCAGATGTCATCCTTTTAGATATCAAAATGCCAGAAATGGACGGTTATGAAGTCTGTAGAACTCTCAAAGCCGATGAAAATTTTCACAGCATTCCTGTAATTTTCATTAGCGCATTAGATGATGTTTTCGACAAAGTAACCGCCTTTAAATTAGGGGCTATAGACTATATTACTAAACCGTTTCATATCGAAGAAGTTGTAGCCCGTCTCGAAAATCAGTTAACTATTCAACGTCAGCAAAGACTTCTGGAACAGGAAAATATTAAACGCCGAGAAACAGAAGAAATACTTTATCAATCAAGAGCTTTACTTGCTAGCGTTTTGAATAGTTCACTCGATGGTATTGCCGCATTGCAAGCTGTTCGTAGTCCCGAAACTGGAAATATAGAAGATTTTCGTTGTTTAGTTGTTAACCCGGTAATTGCCAGAGCTTTTCAATGCACCCGTGAAGAAATGATTGGCAAATTAATGCTTAGAAAATTATTGAAAAAGATAGATCCAGAAATATTTAATAGCTTAGTTGAAGTTGTAGAGACAGGCAACCCTCTAGAACGGGATTTTTACTATGAATCAGGAAACGCTTGTTGGTATCACTTTATCGCCGTAAAATTAGGCGATGGTTTTGCTATTACTATTCGGGATATTACCGAACGTAAAAACATAGAATTGGCTCTTCAAGAAGCCAATCAAAAACTACAAGAACTGGCGAATCAAGATGGTTTGACTCAGGTAGCTAACCGTCGCTGTTTCAATGAACGACTGCAAGCAGAATGGCAGCGCCTCGCCAGAGAAAAACAGTCATTAACGCTGATTTTATTAGATGTTGATAAATTCAAATTGTACAACGATTTTTATGGTCATCTTGCAGGTGATGATTGTCTATTTAGAATAGCGCAAACATTAAAAAAAGTAATCCGTCGTCCAGCAGATTTAGTCGCCCGTTACGGTGGAGAAGAATTTGCCATACTTCTGCCAAATACAACTTTAGAAGGAGGGATTAAAATAGCACAAACTATTCTACAAGCAATTTACAATTTGGCAATTCCCCATGCACAATCAAATGTGAAGGAAATTGTTACAGTTAGTTTGGGTATTTCTTCACTTATCCCCAATTTAGAAATTAAACCAGATATATTAATAGGTAATGCAGATAAAGCTTTATATGATGCTAAAGAACAGGGGCGCGATCGCTTTAGTATAAACTTTTAAGTTTGATTAGATCTTGCTAAAAATTCCTCTTATTAGCTAATTCAACAGTAAGATCGAAATAGAAATTATTCAAAGCGAGGTGCTAAAATGCCTTCTCCATTTCCAGGGATGAATCCTTATTTAGAAAATCCTCAACTCTGGTCAGAAGTACATCATCGCTTGATTACTGCGATCGCAAATTCAATAAAGTTTACAATTGAGCTACATTTGATATGGCGATCGACTACACTATTGACCCAGTACCACCTCTCAAATCAGGAGATAAAATTTGGGCAGATGAACTGCTTAAAGAAAAATGATTGCGTTAATTTTAATAATAATTATTCACTGGTGGATCATCTTCTAGCATTTCTGTACCAAAAACCTCGATGTAACAACGAATAGCCGAATTTACGTCAGATAAAGCCTCTTCATAAGGTTCATTCACTAAAACAAACACCTTCAATTCTTGGTTAGTAATTGTTTTAAAATATCTTCGGGACAATTAAGTTTTCCCTCATTGGTAACTTTGGCAGTGAATTCGTAAGCTTTCATAGTGCTATTTTGATCTCAGAAGATTCTCCCAATGCTTCGTTTACAACAATCACCTTTCCTTGATTATCAGCTGCTAATTGCTGATTGGCATTGAGTAACTCAATACCATAAATAGTTCCATCTGGTGCTATATCCACATTCATTTCTTCGCTGACTTGAATTGTTTCTACCTGTGCCGTCTTTTCTTGCAAGCTAATATAAGCAATGTTATATCTAGGATCGTAGGTAATTTTCATCTTAGGTGTTCCTTAAAAGAATTTGACAATTACAGTAATAACTAACCAGTCTTCGTTTTCTTTAACTGCTATAGCCTCAACTTTCTTCATAGCATAAACTTTTCCCTGCCACTCAGCATTGAAAGGAAAATTACACCTAAATCCAGTGCGACCATATTGAGCCGCAAAGGGAGTACCATTTTCCACAGTAGCAATTACTTCTTCCTCTGTTGCACCACGCTCAATTAATCTTACTTGAGCATGAGGATGTAATTTAACACTCATTCACTGACTTCCTGATAAATATTTAAAGCCCGCTGATGCGGGCTTCATTTATATAGTCCAATTCTTACGAATGCAGACAATTAAACTGTAAATTCCTGAGAATTAAACGCTTGCTAATTCAGGAGTTGGGCGTTTGCTATTACGAATTCCAGTAATCGCTTCAGCATAATCCTTGGCATTAAATACAGCAGAACCAGCAACGATCGCATTCGCCCCAGCTTCCAAAACCTGCCAAGTATTATTACCCTTCAAACCACCATCAACCTCAATCCAAGGATCTAAACCCCGTTCATCACACATTTGACGTAACTTCTGAATTTTGGGAATCACACCTGGAATAAAACTTTGACCACCAAAACCAGGGTTAACACTCATAATTAGTACCAAATCGCAAAGATCCAGCACATACTCAATTAAATCTAAAGGAGTCGAAGGATTCAAAACCACACCAGCTTGCTTACCTAACTCCTTAATTTGACCCAAAGTGCGGTGCAAATGAGGCGAAGCATTATGTTCAGCGTGAACTGAGATAATATCAGCACCCGCCTTAGCAAAATCCTCAACATACTTTTCCGGTTCCACAATCATCAAATGCACATCCAAAGGCTTTTGTGTATGTGGGCGAACCGCTTGGACAATTAATGGACCGATCGTAATATTCGGAACAAACCGACCATCCATTACATCAACGTGAATCCAATCAGCGCCAGCAGCATCTACGGCGCGAATCTCCTCTCCCAGACGGCCAAAATCAGCTGATAAGATTGAGGGAGCAATAACAATAGGCTTGTGTGATTGCGTTTGGGTCATGGCTGAAAAATCTCTCCTGCGTCCTGCGTTGTAAGCATTTTAACAAAATGTGACACAAGCTCTAATCTAATTGATCAGTTGTAGGGTGCGTCAGACCATAAATCTCATCGACAACATCAGAGTTTGAGTTTCTGACGCACCCTACTAATCCTAGTTGACCAATTTTAGATTTTTGTGTCTTACTAAGATCTTGCACCCACAAATTAGAGCAAATCCAAAATTTAAAATCTAAAATCTAAAATTAATAGACTTGTTGGTACGATGAAAAAAAAGGCGTGGATTATTTTTGGTTTAAGTGCTAGCTGCATAAGTGCCACAGCCGTAGCCTTCGACGGCTCCTCACTCGGAGAATCTGGTATTGATGCAATTCGGCTGCACAATGCTCCCTACAATTTAATCGGTCGGAAAATTGCCATTGGACAAGTAGAAATCGGTCGTCCCGGACTCTTCGGCATAGACAAAGCAGCAAATCGCAACCCCTCATTAGTTCAAGTTACACGAGTTTTTTGGCGCGACAGTCCAGCCAAAACCGACACCGATGTAGATCCCCACGCCTACAGCGTTGCAGCAATGATGATTAGTAACACCAAAGCATTGCCTGGAGTTGCGCCTGGGGCAAGATTGTATTCTTCCGCTATTGGTTCAATGGACAAAGGCGGACAACCAGAAGAATGTCTCGCCTCCCAATATCTCGCCCAACAGAATGGCGGAGATCTTCGCGCCATCAACTTCAGCTTTGGCGAATCCCTAGAACGAGATCCCCGCCCCCAAGCAGTTTTAGATGGTAATGCTCTTTTAACACAATGTATTGACTGGTCTGCTCGGACTCACGATGTACTTTACTTAATCGCTGGAAATCAAGGACGAGGTGGTATTCCGATTCCCACTGACAACTTTAATGGCATGAACATTGCCTTTACCAAGCGCGTCAAAGGAGTGTTTTCTAAAGTAGACTTTGCCAACATCGGGGATAGTGCTGCTGGCGTTGTGCGTCGTCTTGCCGGAAAGGAAATTAACTTAGGCCCTCGGCGTGCCATTGGCTTAGTAGCTCCCGGACATGATATCAACGTTTTGAGTATCGAAGGCACAATCCAAAAAGTTAGCGGCACCAGTTTAGCAGCACCTCATGTTACCGCCACAGTAGCTTTGTTGCAAGAATTTGGCGATCGCCAACTCAGCACCAAACAACCCAACTGGAGTCTCGACTCTCGTCGTCACCAAGTCACCAAAGCTGTATTACTTAACTCCACCGACAAACTCAAAGACAAAGGCGACGGTTTATTAATGGGAATGGGCAAAACGATCACCGACAAAAGCAACCGGACTTGGCTAGAATCCGACGCTTACAAAGATGCCAAAATTCCCCTAGATATGCAAATGGGTACAGGTCAGCTGAACGCTTACCGCGCCTATCAACAATTTCAAGGCAGACAATGGAAACCATCCGAAAAAGTCCCCGCCATAGGTTGGGATTACCACAAAGTAGACACTAACGCCTCTGTAGACTACGTACTAGAAAAACCCTTGCCACAAGGAAGCTACGTTTCCTTAACTTTAGTATGGAATCGCTTAGTAGAGCTAAACGATTCCAACAAAAATGGGCAATATGATATTGGGGAAACTTTTAAAGACCAAGGTTTAAATAACCTCGACCTTTACCTAATTCCCACCGACAGTAACGACACTACCACCTACACCTGCGCTTCCATCAGCGAAACTGACAGCACAGAACACATCTTCTGTCCCATACCCAAAACAGGTCGTTACAAAATCCGCGTCCAACACCGTCAACAAATCAACGAACCAAGTCAATCTTACGCCCTAGCTTGGTGGACTGTACCCGCTAAGTAGGGGCAGAGGGGCAGGGGAGCAGAGGGGCAGGGGAGCAGAGGGGCAGGGGGCAGAGGGGCAGAGGGGCAAGAAAACTTCAAAACTCAAAATTCAAAACTCAAAATTCAAAACTCAAAACTTTCCCAGTCCCCAGTCCCCAGTCCCCAGTCCCCAGTCCCCAGTCCCCAGTACCTAATCACCAATCACCAGTCCCCAGTCCTCAGTCCCCAGTCCCCAGTCCCCAGTACCTAATCACCAATCACCAAAAATATGAGAAAATCTAATCCGTTTGAAAATTCTGACCTGAAGCAATTACAGTTGTTTTGGTACTTAATACCTGTATTTGGTGTTTTTCCATCCATCTGGACATTGTACTGTTGCCAAGCTAGTCGAGAGGAAATGGCAGCTAGTAGGTTATCCGTAACACTAGCTTTTGGTTGGCTCTTAGGCTACATTTTATTGGCAGCAGGCGCAGACACTTCTGAATCCTGGAAATTGCCTTTACTAGTAACCAATAGCTTATTTACTTCTGGTTACTTTGTGGTGAACACTTGGTTAATGTTGCGGTTGTGGCAGCGCCAATCTTTGCGCTTACCTGGGATTACACGCATCTCCGAACGGGTAGTTCGTAAATATCTACCTTGAAATAGTCCAAAATAGTCCAACCTATTTAAGATCAAAATCCTGATCGGGATTATGCGATCGCGACTCAAGTAGTAGATACTTGTAAGATTATTTCCATCGTCAGGTCTGAGTATCTTTAAAGACAGCCAATTTTTCGTGTGTGAGGAAGCTAGTGCCAACTACAAAAATTTCCGGTTCATTCTCTCAGAAGCAAGAAACCATCCATAAGATTGCGTCACAGCCATCTAAAATTAGCCAGCTACGTTGGCTATGGCTAGGATTTAGCTTAACTGGTGTAGCAATGCTGTCGGCAACCGCAGGAGCTTTGTTGGCAGTATCTCTTTCGACAACACCGTTAATGCAGAGTCGTCTCAGTCCAGAAGAAGCAGCGGTGTTTTCTCAAGGCAACATCTCTACAACTAATCTCAAGTTGCCAGAGTTAACCCGACCTGTAAATATTTTAGTTCTGGGAATTAAGGTTTTACCTTCAGATTTGGGAGAAAAACCCGACCCAACATTAGGCGGATACGAACCTGTACTTAACTCTTTTGAAGGTTTGTCCGATACCATGCTGTTATTGCGGTTTAACCCGCAAACCAAAAAGTTAATTGTCCTTTCTGTACCTCGTGATACTCGTACTTTTGTCGAAGGAGCGGGTGTCACTAAAATTAATGCGGCTAATGTTTATGGTGGCCCAGCGTTGAGTGCTAAAACGGTAAGTAATCTACTGGGAGATGTGAGAATCGATCGCTATGTCCGCATCAATGTTCACGGTGTAGAAAAACTGATCGATGCTTTAGGTGGTGTGACTATTCATGTACCTCATGACATGAAATATACTGACCACACCCAACACCTTTACATCGATTTTAAAGCGGGAAAACAACACCTCGACGGCCCACAAACTCAGAACTTTCTCCGCTTTCGCTACGACAAACTAGGAGATATTGGTCGAGTACAACGGCAACAAATGGTGATGAGAGCATTAATGGAACAAGCTCTTAATCCCGTAACTTTAGCCAGATTACCAGAAATTCTCCGCGTCATTCAATCTCACATTGACACTAACCTATCAGTTGAAGAATTAGTCGCCTTAGTAGGTTTTGGTGTAAAAATGAATCGTTCTGATGCTCAAATGTTATTGGTACCAGGACAGTTTAGTAATGAAGGACAATACGATGCTAGCTATTGGTTACCTAACCAAAGAGGAATTTCTCAATTAGTTAGTCAATATTTAGATCCTTCTGAGGAATCGGAACCAAAAAATCGGCGCAACAACGATTTTACTAGTGTAAAAATAGCGATTAAAGACAGCACAGGCGATTCAGAATCAGTGGATGCTTTAGTGAGAAAGTTGCGAAAAGCAGGCTATCGAAATGTTCAAGTTAGTGAACCTTGGACAGAAAGTTTGTCAGAAACACGCATTCTCGCCCAAAAAGGTGATAGTGAAGCGGCTGAAGCTGTACATCAAGCTTTGGAAATGGGTGAAGTGCGTGTAGAAAGTACTGGATATCTCAACTCAGATATTACTATTTTTGTTGGCAAAGATTGGGTACAACAACAAAAATCCTCTCAATAATTCAGATATTAAGTTCGTTGTCAGGACTTCAGTCCTTCTCATCGTTCGTTGTAAGGACTTTAGTCCTTCTCACAGAGACAAAGCTAGGACTGAAGTCCTCACAACAAACGGTTTATTTAGTTTTTTGTTGAATCCAATCAATTAAAATGGGGTTGACTAATTCTGGTGCTTCATCTTGGGGACAATGACCTAAACCTTGTAAAGGAATAAACTTTTCTACTTGGGGAAATTTGGCTAATTCTCTACCTAAATCGATCGGTTCCCAAGGGTCATCTGTTCCCCATAAAATAATAGCCGGACAAGGCAAAATTGGTAACAAATCTTCTGGTAATGGCCCTTGAGAATAGCGAGTAAATGCTAAAAATACATCTACTGCTCCAGGATCTAAGGCTGGTGCCATTAACAAATCTACTAGTTCATCTGTGACTGCTTCGGGACGTTTGTAAGCTTGCAGGAGAATTTTTTTTACTACTTTCGGCTTGGCGATTTGACTAAAGAATAATTGCCCGATTAATTTAAATGCCAAGATTTTTTGCACAAGGGGAGCACCGGAACGGCGATGCCAGGGTAAGGTGGCGCGTTTGCGATCGTGCAACAATCGTAAAGAACAATTAAGCAAAGCTACTCCTCTAACCAGTTCGGGAAAGTCTACAGCAGCTTGCATTGCTACTATACAGCCGATCGAATTACCCACCAGAAAAGCTGGTTCACCAACCACTTCTCGACAAAAATCACTAATTTGCTGCGCCCAAGTTTCAAAAGTATAGTTAATTTCCCTTCCCGGCGCAGGTTTCGCCGAACCCCCAAAACCAATTAAGTCAATCGCAAAAACTCGTGCATTTTGCGCCAGTTCAGGAATATTTTTCCGCCAGTGCGCCCAAGAAGCCCCAAATCCATGTACTAAAACAATAGCAGGCCCGTCATTGCCTTGTGCTTGGTAACAGATGGGAAAACCTCGCCAAGTCCAAGTTTGAGTTGTCGCAGTTGAGATGGAAATAGAGCTAATCATGAAATTATTAAGAAAAGCAGTCACTGCTACACAAAACTTGGCTAAACTTATTCAAGTCTCACCATTTAACTAGAATCAACTGATTCTAGAGAGTCTGTTTCCTGCTTCATCCAAGGATGTCGGCATCTTCTTG
>JBAVZX010001177.1:0-5110 GCA_049589015.1 Phormidium sp.
ATCCAAGGTAGCATTGGTTCTTTCTATAACAGTAATCCTAATATTGCCCGTGACTTAGGCCAATCTACTGGTAATGAGTTTCAGTTTGTATCTGGTAAATGGCGACAAAACTTCCAAGGAGGTGCTATTTTCCACTCATCAAACGGAACTTTTTCAGTACACGGTAGCCTTGGTAAGTATTACCTCAATATAGGCGGTCAAAATAGTCAGGTAGGTTTGCCTACTGGTGAAGAAGTCCATATTGGGAACGGCAATTGGCAGCAGAATTTTGAGAAAGGCTTTATAGAGTTTCTGAATAACGGTACTGCCCAAGTTATACTTACTCCTGCAAGCGATTGGAGGGCTGAATATTTTAACAATATAAACTTAACAGGCAAACCCGTCTTTCTTGAGAACTTAGGAAGGGGTAGCCGAGGCTTTTCTCGCAGCTGGGGCAATGGTTCTCCTACTAATACTCCCTCAGACAATTTCTCTGCTAGGATGACGACCCAGCGTTATCTTGCTCCAGGTTTGTACAAGATTACAACTCAAGCTGATGATGGCATCCGCGTGCGTATCGGTAATCAAACGGTAGTTAATCGATGGGTCGATCAACCATATACAACTAATTCTGGCTATTTCTACTCGAATGGAGGTGACTTCCCAGTTGCAGTTGAATACTACGAACGGGGTGGGAGTGCGGCTATAAACTATAACATTGCCCCTGCCACTAAATTCCGAGATCCAGTGAATGAATCCCAGCAGTGGAAAGCTACTGTCTACAATTGGGATAGCAGTCAACGTAGCGCCCCACCAATAGATTTCTGGCAAGGAGATATCAATAATTCCAAGGCTATCGGTGAGATTAATCTGGGTTCTAACACCCGCAGTGATGGGAAGAAAGGCATCAATGTTAATTGGGGAAATGGTGCGCCCAACGGAGATGGAAATCGTCTACCTCATGACAATTTCGCTATGCGAGCTTACACTTGGGCTGATTTTGATGGCAGTCCCTATAAGTTCCGAGTGATGGGTGATGATGGATTCCAAATTCTTGCTAAGAATCAGGCTACAGGTCAGTGGTCTTACATCACCTCTCAAAATAGTTGGGATCAAGCTTACGGCCCTCAAAAAGAAATAACCCATACATTACCAGCTGGTCGGTATGACTTACATTTTCACCAGTATGAAGCGGGTGGCGATGCTTACTTAAATCTTGATTGGGAGAAAGTTGGTAATCCAGATATCGATATTCAACTCTTCTATCCCAATGGAGGCTTCACTCAATCACAAATGAACCAGATGGAAAAAGCAGCCCAAAACTGGGAGAGGCTTATCACGAAAGATAAGGACTCTAGTGGGGTTCTGAAAATTGCAGTCACTAAAACTTCAAATTATGGAATAGATGGAACCCTCTGGAGAACCGATTGGGCTGAAGCACATCAGGATAATGCTGTCAATTCCCGCACTAACTTCTACCTTCAAGGAATCGATAATCCTGCTGCTGGAATTGATTATCAGGGTCGGATCAATTTCAACAGTGCCATACTATCCGATAATAATTGGGTGAATAATTGGCTAGTGAAGACGACAATGCACGAAATGGGCCATACACTTGGCCTTGGTCATGAAGGCACGGCATACAGCATGATGGCGGATAAGGAACCAAAACCTTATATAACTGATACCTCGTACAACAAGTTAAGCACTCTTGGGTACAATTTTGATCGCAATGCAACTGTCTATTGGTCTTGATTAGTTGTTTATAAGCTATATCAGGCGATCGCACCTCCTCTTTACTTTATGCGATCGCATCTTTTTCATCTACACAAATCTTGCATTTGTGATTATAGCCCGCCAGGGGTTTAAACCCCTGGCTAATAGCGAAAGTCCACTCAA
Organism: Phormidium sp.; assembly: GCA_049589015.1. GTDB lineage: Bacteria > Cyanobacteriota > Cyanobacteriia > Cyanobacteriales > Aerosakkonemataceae > Floridanema. Next base: position 1,879 of record JBAVZX010001177.1, read on the forward strand.
GTGGACTGAAGAAAATAAAATATTTATTCAGTCGGATTTATCCGACTTTCGCTCTTAGACGGGGAATTAATTACCCGTCGGGTGATGATAACAAATGCAAGATTTTTGTGGGGAATTGTCAAATGCGATCGCACTTCCCATTTACCCAAAATGCGATCGCTTTTTGGAAATAAGTCAAAAATGCGATCGCGCTTTTTATTTGTAAGTGCGATCGCATTCAAAACCTAAGCCAAAAATCAATTAAAAGATTGGGTTTGTATCGCTTGTCTCACTTCTTCGACAGATAAATCTAAAACTTCAGCAATCTTCTTTTCGGTTAATCCTATTGCCAATAATTTTGGTATTGTTTCTAACTTTTCTTGCAAGCGTCCTTGACGTTCTCCTTCTTGCAAACCTTCTTGTTTAGCTTCTTGATAAACTCGTGTTTGACGAATATCACCTAACCCTAACATGGCTTCTATTTCCTCCCTGCTTTTTTGGGTAAACTTGTAGATAATTATCGTTTCGATTAATTGTCGCAATTCCCGTTTTTGTGCTTCATCGCTAACTTCCTCGCTTACTTGTTCTATCAACTGTTTGGCTTTGCTTACAGCCGTTTCTTCTGGCTCTATCACTAATTTTACCGTTTCAATGCCTAGAGACTGCTGTGCTGAGCCTAGTTCATCAAGGTAGATGCGCGTCACTCTGTTAGAGGCTAGCAATTCTCGATACTGCATAGTATCGCTTGATTCTGCACTTTTGGTGGGATAAATCACCACTGCACGCCAATCATTTCCTACTTCGTTTTTGTCCAGATAGAGAAAGATTTCAGCAAAGAATCGAGCATAAAATCTTTTGTCTAGTTGAAATTGAACTTCCGCAAAATAAATGGGTGTTTCGTTAGCATCTTGTTTCGGTAGATACACGCCATCAATACGGAAAGAAAGTTGTTTAACTTCTACGGATGAGAACTGATAAGCATCGGCAACTTCTGGAGGTTGTTCGATCAGTTCAAAAAATATGCTAGGCAAGGATTGGAATAGCCGATAGAATATAGTATCCGTTTTCACGCTGTTGGATGATTAATTGTTTTTATTATATTTAATTTTAACCCAAATCCATTGTTAATAATGTAAAGTTATAGTAAAAATTTATAGTGTTTGTATCTTTTTCATCTACACAAATCTTGCACTGGCGCTTCTATGCCGCCTGCGATTCAAATCGCAGCGTCATAGCGAAAGTAGGGCGGGTTTTGTTGTCAGGTGATCTATAGGAAACGAAGCATATTTGCTAAACCCGCCCCTACAAGTGGACTAAATAAAATATGTTTTCAGTCGGATTTATCCGAGTTTAGCTATGAGGCGGGGAATTGATTCCTCGCCGGGTGATGGCAACTGATCTAAGAGTTTTGTGTGCAATCTTCAAAAGCGATCGCACTTCCCATTTACCCAAAATGCGATCGCGTAGCGTGCCGTAGGCATATCGCCTAAAAACAACTTTTCTACCTCAATTTGAAGATTGCTGTTGCGCCGCTTGCCTCACTTCTTCTACAGACAAATTTAACACTTCAGCGATTTGATCCACACTTGCTCCCAAACTCAACATATAAGGTACAGTTTTTAACTTACCTCGGATTTCTCCTTCTATTAAACCTTCTTCCTTTGCTTCTTGATAAACTCGTGTTTGACGGATATCACCTAAACCTAACATAGCTTGTATTTCCTCCCGACTTTTCTGAGTGAACTTGTAAATAATTATCGTTTCAATCAATTGTAGCAATTCTCGTTTTTGTGCTTCATCGCTAACTTCCTGTCTTGCTTGTTCTATCAATTGTCTAGCTTTATTGGCAGCAGTATCTTCTGGTTCTATTACTAATTTTACGGTTTCGATGCCAATTGACTGCTCGGTTGTGCCCAGTTCATCCAAATAAATGCGTCTAACTCGCGTGGGAGTTAGCAATTCTCGATAGCGTAATATATTGGTAGATTCCGTGTTTCTGCTAGGATAAATCACCACGCCTCGCCAATCATTTGTCAGTTCGGTTTTGTCCAGATAAAGGAAGATTTCAGCAAAAAATCGAGAATAGAATGTTTTATCTGGTTGAAACTGAACTTCAGCAAAATAAATCGGTGTTTCGGGAGCATTTTCTAATGGGAGAAATACGCCGTCAATGCGAAAGGAAAGTTGTTTCACTTCCACTGATGAGAATTGATAGGCATTAGCTGATTCTGGTGGTTGTTCGAGTAGTTCAAAGAAGATGCTAGGAAAGGATTGGAATAAGCGATAAAAGATGGTGTCTGTTTTCAATGTTAGTGATATTTTAGCTTGTTATTAGGTTTAATTTTACTACAATGTTTATTTAAATAAAAGCGATCGCCTAACTTATTTGTTAGTGCGATCGCTACTTTCTAACTTTCTTTAATTTCAGCTTTTTGGGCTTTAGTTTTACTGAACATAAACCACCATAATTCCAATCCAATTAAACCTAAACCGCCTAAAGTAACACCAATTTTTAAACCTAAAGGTTGTTCGATTTGACGAAATGGGACGTTGTTTTCAGTTCCAGAGTGTGGCATTTCCATTGGCATTTGATTTGCTGCTACGCCGGAACTAATTCCTAGCAAAAATCCTAATCCTACTAAATTACTAAAAATGAGTTTCTTGCTAAACATTGGCGACCTTCCTTACATTGTTTTGGGTTGAAAATTCCGCAAGCGCAAAGCATTTGTGACTACAGAAACAGAACTGAATGCCATAGCACCTCCGGCGATAATTGGATTAAGTAACCAACCAAATAAGGGGAATAAAATTCCGGCTGCGATCGGGATTCCTGCCACATTATAAATAAAGGCGAAAAAGAGGTTTTGGCGGATATTTTGGATCGTGGCGCGAGATAATTGAATTGCAGTGACAATGCCTTGTAAATCGCCAGAAATTAAGGTGATATCGGAAGCTGCGATCGCTACATCTGTTCCAGTTCCAATGGCAATTCCTACATCTGCTTGTGCTAAAGCTGGCGCATCATTAATCCCATCTCCTACCATCGCCACAATTTTGCCTTCTGATTGAATTTCTTGGACTTTAGCTGCTTTTTGATCCGGGCGAACTTCGGCAAAAACTCGGTTAATTCCGACTTCACGAGCGATCGCTTCCGCTGTTTGGCGGTTATCTCCGGTTAACATTACTACTTCTAAACCTAACCGTTTTAAAGCTTTAATCGCCGCAGGTGAAGAAGATTTTAATGCGTCAGCAA
>JBAVZX010001178.1:0-2141 GCA_049589015.1 Phormidium sp.
ACTGGAACGCCGCAATTAATATTCTCAAAAAAGGGTTGAAATACTTAGGGGAATACCTTAACGGTACTGTTGGGCAAACAGGAACCGACCCAAACGACTGGGAAGAATCCGGCCTCTGGGTCTTCAATAGAGATATTGAGGATTTAAGTCGTTTCGTTGAACCAGTAATTCCGGTAGGCGACTCCGGGAGAATCCCCCGTCACAGCAACGCTTGACGGGGGAGTATGTCAAAAAGAAAGCAAAAGTATAAACAAGAAGCTGCTCAACAGGAAGAAATGCTGCAAAAGTTAGCGAGAATGACGCAAAATCTGATCGAAAGCCAGCGAGAAAATCAACAAATTTTGTAATTATAAGTTTAATTTATAATTAAAGATCGGATTGTTTGGATAAACAAATCACAGGCTATTGAGGAAGGGAAAATTATCGCTAGTAATTCTCAATTATTTAACCTACTTGCGTTATTTGGGAAATTTGGTATCATGGTGTACAAAGGTTAGTTTGGCTTTTTATGACTGAAAATTAGTCCAGGTAACGAGAGAATCAAAGTTATAGCCACAAACTACCGAAAACACCGGACTAAAATTATCGGTTTTTTGCCTTCTCGATCGACAAGTTTTTTCCACTCCGAAACATCCTCGCGAAACAGCATCTTGACAAAATGCTCAATTCCTGCCAATGCACGAATTGGTTTTTTTAACCACAGATATCCGCAGATAAACACAGATGAACACAGATATAGATGTAGGTTTTTGCTGGGGTAGATGGGGTAGATGGGGTAGATGCGATCGCGCAAATTACTATTCACCCCCCCGATATTGCACTCGATAAATCCGGTTATTCGCTTCTTCAGTAAATAGTAAACTACCATCAGGAAGTACTAACACTCCGACCGGACGACCCCAAACTGTTGGTACTTTTGGATTTAACAAAAACCCGGTCAAGAAATCTTCGTAATCACCGACTGGACGACCGTTATTAAAAGGAACAAATACTATTTTATAACCTGTTCCTTGGTCACGGTTCCAAGAACCACGAAAAGCGACAAATGCACCGTTGCGATACTTTTGGGGAAAGGTTTTTCCATCATAAAATTGTAGTCCCAAGGCGGCGGAATGAGCTTGGAAAAGGACATCGGGGGTTTGAGTTTTCGCGGCTAAGTCGGGGCGAGCGCTTTTTCCATTTGTACTTCTCCGAGGGTCAAGTTTAGTGGGTGTCAAATAAGCAAAAGGCCAACCGTAAAACTCTCCCTGTCGAATCCGGGTGAGAAAATCGGGAACTAAATCATCGCCAATTCCATCTCGTTCATTAACAGTTGTATAAAGTTCTTTGGTTTGGGGATGAAAATCTAAACCCACAGGATTTCGCAATCCAAAAGCAAAAGTTTGCCGATTTGAACCATCCAAATTCATGACTTGCACTGATGCTCTTGGTAATTCTTCCACATCGACGTTAGAACGGGAACCAATAGAAACATACAACTTTTTCCCATCAGGAGAAGCGACGACATTGCGAGTCCAATGTTGACGATAACCGCCGGGAGTTAGGTCGGTAATTTTTTGCCCTTTCCCTGGAATTTCCTGCTGACCTTGTTGATAAGGAAAGCGGAGAACTTCGTTAGTATTACCGACAAAAAAGCTGTTTCCCGCAAAAGCCATGCCGAAGGGAATATTTAACCCATTTTCTGCGGTGGCGAAACTTTTCCTAACATCTGCTACCCCGTCGCCGTTGGTATCTCGTAATAGGAGAATGCGATTTGCGGGAGTTTCTGTAACTAATACTTCGCCGCTAGGAGTTAATGCTAACCAACGAGGGGCGTTCAGGTTTTCGGCAAAAACATTGACGACAAAACCATTGGGAACTCGCAAGGTTGGGTTATCGGGAATCGCGACTACTTGAGGAGATTTAGAGGCGCTTTGGGTGGCGAAAGGTTTGGGTAGAGAGTTAATGTTAATGCGGATAGATTGGGGGGAAAAGTTTTGAGTTTGTATCGCTTTGTTAGTTGCTAGTTTAGTTTGTTTTGCTGCTAGATTTTCCCCAGAGTTGGCGGTAAAGTGGCAAGCAGTTGTAGTGGTGATTAAAGATATTAATAGTAACAGTTTACGGAGTTTCATTATATAAAAAACTCCTTCTTCTTCTCTTTC
>JBAVZX010001179.1:0-3730 GCA_049589015.1 Phormidium sp.
GACTGTGCTAACCGTTATTTCTTAAGTTTTGTAGTAGAAGTAGAATTTATTCAAGTCGATGCCAAGAACCAAAGCATCGGTATTGATTTAGGTATTAAAACTTTTGCTGTAATGAGTAATGGTGAAAAAGCTCTAAGTCCTTGTTATAAAGCGCTAAACCGTAAGATTCGTAAGCTTCAGCACAAGTTAGCTCGTCAATCAAAAGACTCAAACCGTAGAAATAAAACCCGTGTCCAGATTGCCAAGCTACACAACCAAATAACTGATACACGCAAAGATTTTCTACATAAACTGTCAACCAAAGTCGTCAGTGAAAACCAAACTATTGTATTGGAAGACTTGAATGTGTCGGGCATGGTTAAAAACCGCAAGCTATCTAGAGCGATTAGTCAGCAGGGATGGCGAGAATTTCGGGTTTTAGTTGAGGCAAAGTCTGAAAAGTATGGGCGTAATTTCGTCGCTATTAACAGATGGGAACCAACGAGCCAAGCCTGTTCTGAGTGTGGCTATAGATGGGGCAAAATTGATTTGTCGATACGTTCTATACTTTGTTTGAATTGCGGCACGGAACACGACAGAGACGAAAACGCATCGGTAAATATAGAAATGGTCGGCATGGGGCATCGGCACGACCTTAAATGTACGTCGAGGGACGGTAAGACTACTTCGGTAGCACGACCCAATGAAGCGTAAAGAATCACCGTGGCTTCAGCCCGGTGAGTATGTCAAACAGGCGACGGGATAACCTTTGGCGATACAGGTGCTTAAAACTTGCATTTCCCGACGATAAATTCCGGTGTTTGTGAGGGCTAATTTACCTAAGCGATCGGCTAAATGAGTATCAACTCCTGCATCATATAATAGTTAGTAAAACCATAAACAAATATCTCATGGGTTTACTTTGCAGGGGTTAACCTGACTGGGTGAACTACGACACCCTCTATCCCATTGCTAAAAGCGGTTGGGATTGCTTTTCTCATGATGTTATAAGACCCATTAACATCAGCATTAAGTCGCTTTCCAGGCTTCGATTTGTAGATCCCTCTTTTTACTCTTCTGCCACTGAACTTATGTTTAGTCTTATTTTCAGAAGAGTAAACAGGAATTGAATCTAAATCCAGAAAAGAAGCTTGAGAAGTGTACGATTCCTCCTGCTCTATAACGCCAATTCCCAACAACTGGGCCTTGTATTTCAACATTTGAATAAACCGAGCATGGGGAACTTGCACATTCGTGGATAAAGCTTTGGCGAACTAGGTAATTGGCGTAATTATAAAGATTCTTGGACAACCAACAAAGGTTATCAATCTCTTGATAATGTGGATGCCCTTGCTTAATTACGTGCCTTTCTACTAGTTGCATTCTTCGTCCTTACTCAATTCCTGAATGATTCTTTCCGTCTTTCTTTTGGCTCGTCTTTGCCCATATAACCTAGCAGCAAATGAGGTAATGATTGCCACTAAATCTTGCATCAATCTCTCCCTGCCATTGTCGGCTAAATTCACTATTTCTAGTCTTACTCCCAACCTAGAAAGTAATAGATCTAAATAGTTTGTTCCGAATCGGGCAAGTCTATCTCGATGCTCAACCAAAAGAGTGTTGTAATCATCTTGTCGCAATAAAGCGTCTAACTTTTTTCGACTATCATTAAAAATTAAGGCGGTACCGTCTCCTTGATGTACATCTAAGTCTACAATTAAAACTTTTTGAATTAGTCCCAATTTTTGCAAAACACGGGCGGCTATGGCTAAATCGTTAAAAATACAAAAACCAGATCCATAATTGGGAAAGGCGTGATGTGTTCCTCCGGCTGTGTTGCAGGCTAAACCATGAGTTAATGCTAATTGGGCTGTTAAAATTGTCCCACCTACGGCAATGCAGGTACGATTAGCTAAGGCTGAAGTCCAAGGTAATCCTATTTTTCTTTGGGCTTTGCTGTCTAGTGTGCCTTCACAGTAAGCTTTCACATATTCTGGTGTGTGAACTAATTCCAGCCATTCTAGGGGAGGATGTTTGGGGGTATGAAATTGTTGGGGTTTGGCAGTACCATCTGTTAACAGTAATTCGTAAAGTTGGCGAAATTTGGGCATGGGAAAACGATGTCCCTCTGGAAGTGGCGCAATGTAGTTTGGATGATATATCAGTGGTAAGTCCATTACAAAGTTTTAAGTTTTTTCGCCATTCTATTTCTATTAAAATGTAATCTAAAATTTCAAGTTTAGAATTTTTCTAGGACTACTAGTAATGCTGTCTTGTTGTTAGCGATCGTTGGTTGCTGGGAAGGCAACTATTATATTACCAGGTGCAAAAAGTATGATTCATCCAGATACAGAACTTCTCTATATAAATAAGTATGTAGGATATGGAGTTTTTGCTACTAAGTTTATTCCGCAAGGTACGATTACTTGGGTGTTGGATGAGTTGGATCAAAAGTTTGATGAGAGTTATATAAATTCTTTGGATATTGTGTTTAGGCAGAAGTTACTTAAGTATTGTTACCGCGATCGCAATGGTAAGTACATATTATGTTGGGATATTGCTAAGTTTGTCAATCATAGTTTCAATTCTAATTGTATTAGTACGCCTTACAAATTTGAAGTTGCGGTCAGGGATATTTACCCAGGAGAAGAGTTAACTGATCATTATGGTTATTTGAATTTAGATGAACCTTTTTACTGTTTGCCGGAAAAGGGTTGTTCGCGGACTAAAGTGATGCCTGACGATCTTTTGCAATTTTATCCCGAATGGGATCGAAAACTTGCCGCAGCGATGGAATATTTTAATCGGGTGGAACAACCTTTAAAGAGGTTAATCGATTCTCAGTATATTGATAAAGTAACTGCGATCGCTCAAGGAAAAGCTAAGATAGATTCAATTCTCAACTGTTACTACGATCGGGCGAACAAACTTGAGTATAGTCAGTTAGGTGTTGGTGCGATCGCTAACGAGTTACAACCCCTTTGCTAATATCAAATTCACTCATTCATTGGTGATATTATGGGAACAAAATTATTAGAATTTATCCACCCTCATCCCCAAAAACTTTCCTTGTTAAAATCTGTTGGTTGGAAACTATTTCTTTCTGTCTTGGGCGGAACCTTAGTCGGGTTACTTTGTGCCTCATATTTATTTTATCAGGAACTTGTCAAACAATCAAAAGCTGAATTGCTCTCCAGTTTAGAAGTGCAAGCCGAAAGCTTAGAAGGTAGCCTTAAAACCTTTGAAAATACAGCTAAACTAGTTGCTGATGCGGCGACAACACTTTATCAAGCAGGGGAAAGAAGAGAATTTATTTATGTTGATTTAATCCGGCGTTCTTTGCAAACTTCGCTGTTAGGAACCGGACTAGGTTTTGGGCAACCACCAGAAGAACGTCTGATTATTCCTGAAAGAAAGTATGCTTATCCATTTGCGATTCGGGATAAAAGTGGTAAAGTAATTGCTAAAGGTGGAGAAAGCGAACCCGAAGATTTCCAAGAGAGTTATTTTAGAGATCCGATTAAGGCTGGTAAACCAATTTGGATTGAACCTGTTCGTTATAAAGAGACAACAGTTCAGCCTCCCGAAATCTTCGTTAGTACTAGTTATACTTTGCCATTTTATAATAATAAAAAACAACTTTTAGGGGTGTTGGCATTAGATTTAGAATTGGGCTTTATTAGCGAAAAATTATCTAAACCTGTAATGAGAAATTCGGGTTATTTTGTGCTATTGAGTCGGCAAGGGAATT
>JBAVZX010001180.1:0-4202 GCA_049589015.1 Phormidium sp.
GGCGGGAAGGGTTCATTTGTTACTGGTACCGCAAACTAATACAGATGCGATCACTCAAGGCATGGGCATCGATCCCGATCGCTTGTCTCTCAATCCGCAACTGACGGCACAAGTATTAGAATACCTTGACGAACGACGACTTTTAGGGGTAGAAGTATTGTGCGAAGAGCCAGAATACGTTGGAGTCAATGTGCAAACTAAAGTTGCCCTCGATACGCAATATAACAACCCTACTGCGGAACAAGAAATTTTATCACAATTACAAGTTGCGCTTTACCGCTTCCTTAACCCGCTAACGGGTGGATCTGATGGTACAGGCTGGCCTTTTGGTCGTCCAGTCTATCCTTCAGATATTATCAAACTCTTACAAGCTTTTCCTGCTGTCCGCTATCTGGATACAGTTCAACTGTTTGAGTTACGTAAAGTAAATTCTAACTGGGTGCGTTCTCTGCCGCAATCTCCTGTAATTGATCCAGGGCCTTTGGGACTTATTTGTTCTTGGCGCAATAGCTATCTTCGTTCCGGTCACGTCATCAGCTTGATTTAATAGTTTTAAAACCTAAAATCATAATGACTCAGAGCTATCACGATCTTTTACCTTTAGAACTGCAACTCATTCCGATGACGTTGCCAGAGGTCGTTCCTCAGTCGGCTATTCAAGCAGCGGATCGATCGCCTGACATTTCTGTTCTTAGTGTACAAGCACCTGTCACCTCTGCTGAGGGTTGCTCCCTGCTGTTACAACCCGGAGAAGCTAGTGAAATTTTAATCAAACTAGAAAATCTTCGGTCATACCCATTACAAATTAACCTGGAAATTGAAGGCAATTTTCCTACTCAATGGTGTCGCATTGGTACAGAAGGACATGAAATATCACCAAAGGGGCAAATGGAAGCTGTCCTTTATTTTCAACCAGAAGCTGACTTTTTTGAACGAGATCCTTTACCAACAAAAGAACCTTTAAAAATAGATTATCAAGGACGAGTTCATGTTTCTTCTAATCAACCTGGAACAGACCGACAACACATTCAAACAGCATCTTTTAGTCTTTATCTCCGTCCGCGATCGCTTTACCCCAATTTCTTACCCGAAATTTACCGAGAAATAGATTTTATTGGTCGCTTACTCAAAATTTTTGAACAGGCTTTTGAACCTGCTGTTCAAACTTTGGATGCACTCCATGCTCACCTTAATCCATTGACAGCACCAGAGGCAATGTTGCCCTTTTTAGCCCATTGGGTTGGTTGGCAAATGCACCCAGCAATTAGCATAACTAGACAACGCTATTTAATTTCTCGTGCTCTTGAACTTTATCGCTGGAGGGGGACAAAACGGGGGTTACGTTTTTATTTACATCTTTATACCAATTTACCATTAGAAAATATAAATATTTACGAAGTTTTTGGACAAGGATTTGTTACGGGTGATACTAGAATTGGTCAAGACGCAATTATCGGCGGTGGGCGACCCTATCATTTTATTGTCCAGTTGCTTGTATCTAATTATGTTGAAATTGACATTCCTTTAGTACACCAAATTATCGAGCAAGAAAAACCTGCTTTCTGTACTTATGAGCTTCAGATTGATAGGAGTTAATTGTTCAACAGTAAAGACATTTCATGAAACATCTCTACTCTACTAAAAACTTATTTACCAAACATTTACGGACTAAAATATCATGACAAAAGATTGGCCTTCCCCAAATATTAAACCATTCAGTCGGTTAAATGTCACCGATGGTTTATTAATGAATGCTGAACGGTGGCGACTAGCGCATAATTACCATCTAATGCGGCAAAATGTTCATTTTCAATCCCTTAATCAACCTGGGATTGTTTGTGAATTAGGAGTATGTGTAATCTCACCTCCAGATGATCTTCCTGCCCAATATCGCGACGGACGTTGGGTACAGATTCAACCGGGCATTGCGATCGATCTTTTTGGTAACTTTATTGTAATCGATCAAGCTATAGATTTTCGGATCGTTTCTGAGACTAATATAGATGAAGGTTTGATGGTTTATCTGGTAGCAACTTATGTTGATCCTGATAAGTTACGTCGCCGAGATGAAACGGAAGTTGTTATGGAAAGGTTTCGGATTGATGAAAAAAATAGTCCTCCCAACGATCATGAAGTAGAATTGTGTCGAATTTTAATTAAACCTGGAGAAGTAGAATTATCTAGCCCTCAAGAAGTTTTTTATCCAAGTTTTAATCAATTAGATTTGCGCTACCGACAACAAGCGCGATCGCGTCCCCAATCACTAGTGCGTGTTGCTGTTTTAGCTAGCGATCCTGAACAAGCTTATCAGATTACCCAACTCACTTATCTTCTCCAATCTGTTAGTAGTCTTTATCCTGCTTTAGAAGGGATCTCTGAAATTGGCAAAATCGTTTTAGAATCATCGACAACCCTAGAAAGTTTATGGGAGTATGATTTAATTTGTATTAGTGAATATAAGGCGGAATCCTTACAACTGAATGAACTAGAAATCCTGAAAAAATACATGGCATTAGGTGGCATTGTATTAGGAGAATTTGCTGCTGGGAAAACAAATATTTCCCAACTATTTGCGATCAAACAAGAACTGGAAAAGACAATAAATGATCTGGGGGGTATCGAGGAAGTCGCACAAGCTTTGCCAGAGTTAGAAGCTGAATTTGTCGCTATTACAAATGAGCTAGATACGAAAAGAAATCAAATTTATGACACCATTGGAAAATTTGCCGAAAATTTAGAGATTAATTTACAGTTCTTAGCAAATTTAGACCGAAGTCATCTGTTAAGAAACCAACCTTTTCTCTTTGCGGCACTCCCCACAATTAATCATCAACCAATTGAACTTATGATAGGAGGAGGAATGATTGTAGTAGTAGGAGATCTTTCATCAGCTTGGGGGCTGGATGAACAACTTTCTTACTCACGAGAAACTATTCGTACAGCCCAAGAAATGGGAATTAATATTCTCAATTTTGCTTGGCGAAGACGACAGTTAACTCAGTTACAACTCAGTTACAAGGAAGTAGTATCTCGTTGAATAATTATTAAGCAAAACTAAAACTCTTAGTCCGTAGGGTAAGTTAGATAATATAATTTTAGGTTAAGAATACTAATAAACAAGCTTCAGACGCACCAACGCTGAATCTAACTAGTAACTGCGTTAATTATCAACCAAAAAAAACTATTCAGTATGCTCCCAAAAATAATATGACAGAACAGCTAGTCGAAATAGACGTTTATCCAAAAGAACTAAAACTAACACCGGGAGAGTCAACAGCAGCTTTTGAAGTGACAGCTATTAATGGTAGCGATCGCTATGCTAGTTTTCAGTTGGAAGTGTTAGCATCTGGTGCTGACTCTAACTTAGAAAATAACTGGTACAGAATTTCACCAGAAGTCAGCGCCAAAAAACCGCCAGGGGATTCTACGAAATTTCAAGTGATAGTTAAAGATACACCTGTTCCCGGATTTGTGGGAGTAATGAATCTGACAGTGCGTGTATTTTCAGTAGAATTATCCGCAGAAGATAGACAAGTTTTACGATTAGCTTTAGAACAAGGGAATCGTGCAGTAGCACTGAAATTGCAACTACCTGACTCAGAATTAGAAATACTTCCAGGTAATCAACTTAAAATTACTGTATCTGTATCTAATCCTACTCAAAAAACAACTTTAGCAGTTCTAACTTGTTTGGGATTAGAACCAGCTTGGTTGGTTGAAGGTAATGAACGCCGCCTTAAATTGCGACCAGCAGAAAAAAAAATAGAAACATTCACTTGCCAAATTCCGCCGGGAATTACTGTTGAAAGTAAATTTTATTCTTTTATCATTGAAGGAACACATCAGTATGGGCCTGCTTCTCAAGTGCAAGGAACAATCCAAGTACTACCTGTGGGAAAGGTGGAATTTACTGCTACTCCAGAACGCCATATTCTACCTGCAAAATGGGCGTGGATACCTAATTGGCGATCGCCAAAACCTGTCACCTATTTTTTAGACTTTGAAAATGCTAGCAATGTATCTCAAACTATCCAGCTAGACATAGAAGGAAAAGACCAGGAAAAATGCAGCCTGGAAATTATTCCTTCCTTGGGTAATTTGGAGTACAATCAAACAACTCACCTAGAATTAATCGCAAATGCTAAACGTTCTTGGTGGGGATTGACGCAAAAACTAAAATTGATTATCAACAGCGTTTTATC
>JBAVZX010001181.1:0-2149 GCA_049589015.1 Phormidium sp.
ACTGGAACGCCGCAATTAATATTCTCAAAAAAGGGTTGAAATACTTAGGGGAATACCTTAACGGTACTGTTGGGCAAACAGGAACCGACCCAAACGACTGGGAAGAATCCGGCCTCTGGGTCTTCAACAGAGATGTTGAGGATTTAAGTCGTTTCGTTGAGCCAGTAATCTCAAGAAGTGATTCTGGGAGAATCCCCCGTCACAGCGAAGCTTGACGGTGGGAGTATGTCAATACAAGCCTCAGATTAAATTGGTTTGAGGCGTGTTACCTTAAGTTTAAAAGCACCTCCAGCCGTTTCGCCGAAAGCACGCACCCGGACGATGTAAGTTCCCGACTCTTTGATCCGAGTAAATAATAATGAGTTAGTGGTGCCGTCTGGGCCATCATCATTTTCGACTACAGTTACACCATTTCTCATTAGGGTGATAATAGTATCAAAATTGTCGGAACTGAGATCGATCGCGATATTATCTCCAGCATTCAAGTCCATACTATAGTCTCTAGCAAATCCGCCCTGTCCTGTAGGAATATCTTTTTCGGAAAGGGAGTCGGAAACTTCACCATTAGCTGGTAGGGGAATAGGGTTGTATAGTTGCTTTTGAGCTTTGACAGTCGGGGCAGTATTTGCCAGAATCAGCAAAGTTGCAGGTAAGACGAGAAAGCAGCTAAAACGAGCTAAAGAATTCTGGATCATGATGAAGCGGAGTAACCTCGCAAAAAAAGCATAAGCTTGTCAATTGTAATTGTTTTGGGGACTGGGGATTGAGGGCTGGGGACGTTCAGCTGAGCACTCACGTCGAAGCCTGGGAACTGGGATTCCTTATACATCAAGCATTTCAGGAATTAATCAGGTTTACAGGTATTTCTGAAGTAGCGATCGCCACCATCCCACAAACTTTAATATCATATTCACGTAAAGTATCAGCTGTCGCTAGTGCTGTAGCTCCTGTTGTATAAATATCGTCTAACAGCAACACTTCCGCTTTCGGATGACGTTTGCGAAAAGCTTTTCCAATTTGAAACGCTCCTACTAAACTTTCTCTTCTTTCAATTGGCGATTTACTGTGTAAAGCATCGGTTTCTAGTATTCGTTCTAAGCCTTCTTTTTCTAAAGGTAAACCAGTGATCTGACAAAAACTTGCTGCTAATAATTCGGCTTGGTTAAAGCCTCGACTTCGTAATTTATTACGATGCAAGGGAATGGGGACAACAATCAATTTTTTCCTCAAGTTTAACCGTGATTTTAACCAAGTTTCCCCTAAGCAAAAACCCAAAGGTTGAGCTATTTTTGGTTGTTTGTCATATTTTAAAGCCCACAAAGCTCGTTTCAGGGAACCACTGTAAGTTCCCCAAGGGAAAATGGGGAAATCGTTCCCCCAAAACTTTTCCGGTTTAGCTATTTGACAGCGTTGTAATTGTTTTTGACAATACACACAGAAATCGGTTGTAGTGGCACGCTGACATAAGGGACATTGGGATTGCAGAAATAGATCTAGCAATCCTTGGTAGCAGTTTTTCCAGAAGTTCATTTAGTATTCAGTAAAGCTCCAAAACGTTCATCTTGGCGAATTTTGTCAAAGTCTGGGTCTGCTTGAGCTTTGACTTTATACTCATTAGGATTTAACTCAATAGCGGCTAACAAATTTTCAATTGCTAGTTCTACGTTACCCTGTTGAGCATAACAGCAAGCTTTGTTATATAAAGCTTTGTGTTCATTAGGTTGAAATTCTAGGACTTTGTTGTAAGCTGCGATCGCTTCTGACAACAAACCTGTCTGTGCTAAAGCAAGACCTCGGTTAAACCAAGCCCTATAATCATCAAATTCAGACTCAAAAGTTTTATCAAAAGAAGCCATTGCTTCTTGATGATTACCAATTCTCCAAAAAGCTACACCGCGGTTGTACCAAGCTGGATTAGCATCAGGTTTAATTTGTAAAGCTTTATCAAAGCTGACGATCGCTTTTTCATGATAGCCGCAATGACTTAATGTAATGCCTCGGTTATACCAAGAATTAAAGTCATCAGGGTTAAATTCCAGCGCTCTATCAAAGCTATTCAATGCTTCTTCATAGCGGCCAACTTTACCCAAAGCAATCCCTAAATTGTACCAACCCCAATAAGCTTGGGGCTGTAATTGGACAGATTGTG
>JBAVZX010001182.1:0-2705 GCA_049589015.1 Phormidium sp.
AGCTCAGGTTTTGTAACTCTTGCTCTAGTTGGCGGAGTTCTTGCTGGACTTCTGTGGCATAATTTCCAGAGGCTAGCGATCGCTCAAGTTGCTCAACTTCCGCCCTCATTTGTTGCAAACGTTGTTGTACGTCGCCTGTCGCCTGAAGTTGGGCTTGCAATTCTCCCCTTTGTTCCCGTAAATTATCATAAGGTGCTAATTCTTGGGATAATTGGCGATATTCTCCCCGAAGTACCTGGATTTCTCGCTCGCAGACTGCTAATTGCTCTCTGATTACCCAAAACTCTTGCTGGATTTCGTGGTGTTCGTTTTGGGTTTTTTGAACGACTCTATCCCAGTGGTGTTCGTCGAGAGGGCGATCGCACAATGGGCAAATTGCATCAGGATTTTGCAACATATCGATTTTTTGCTGCAATTCTCCGAGTTTTTGCTCACATACCCGTTGATTTTCTTGCAGACGCTCCATAAAGCTGCGTCTTTCTAAACCTTTCTCCTGTACACGCTGTTGGTAAACGCGCTTTTTCTCCAACTGATCGATTTGCGTCGCCACTTCCATGACTGCTTGTTGCAATTTTGGTTGACGTTGCTGCTGTGCTTGCAATTGGTAAGCGGAAGCGGAAATTTCCTCTAACTTGGCGCTGAGTTTAGCATGAGTGCGATCGATCTGGTTTTGCAACTGTTGACGACGCTGTAACAAAGGACTAACTTGCAATTGCAATTCATCCAATTGATTTAAGCGAATTCGTGCTTGTTGTAACTTCGCTAAAGCTGCTTCAACTTCGCCAGTTTGATTTAAAATTTGTTGGTTTTGTTGTTCCTGTTTATCTAACTCTTGTAACTGAGTTTCTATCTGACGCAATTGCAGATTTAACTCGTTAATTACCCCAGTTCGTTGTTCTTGTAACTGGCGCTTTTGTTCAACTGCTTTTTGATGCGCTTGAAACTTTCCAGCTAAAGCTTCTTCCTGAGATTGTAAGTTTTGAAAATGAGCATAACCAGCAGTAATTTCTGTTTCCTGACTCAGGAGATTTTCTAACTCCTGTTGTTGCTGTTGACTACTCGCCAAATCTTGCTGGAGTCGTTCAATATCTCCCCGGAGATTCTGATATTGTTGTTGTTGCCAAGTTAGTTGTTGTTCCCAAGTTTGGCGCTGATGTTGCAGAACTTGTAACCTTTGTAATTCGTGATTATCAGCAGCTTGAGCTTGTTGGAGTGCGTTGATTTGGGCTTCTACAGTTGCTTGTTCTTGAGCAATGACATCTCGCTGCTGTAACTGAATTTTAATTCTGTCTAAATCCTGCTGAATTTGATCCGCTTGTCCTTTATATTGACGGGATAAATCTTTGGCTTTTTCCGCTAATTCTTCATATTGACTTAGCTTCAATAAATCTGCTAAAATTTGTTTGCGTTCAGTGGGTTTTCTGAGCATGAATTCATCGGCTCGACCTTGACGCAAATAAGCGGAATTAATAAAAGTATCGTAATCTAATCTCAGGTGTTGGGAAATTAATTGCTGAGTTGAACGCATTCCCCGTTCGGTTAAAGGGCGATAACCTGTAGGGGTTTGTACCTGAAATTCTAATGTTGCGCCTCCGCCTCGGCGACGCGATCGCAAAACACGATAAACTACTTTTTGATGTTCAAAAACGAAAATCACATGAACCTCATCCGCGCCAGAGTGGATGACATCATCTTCAGTCGCCGCCCGACTTTCGCCCCAAATCGCCCAAGTGATAGCTTCTAAAAGCGAAGATTTCCCCGCCCCATTTGCGCCACAAATGCAAGCAGTATGCAATCCCCGAAAATCCAGGGTTGCTTTACGATAGCTGAGGAAGTTTGTTAATGAGAGTTGTAGAGGAATCATGCAGGCTGTGTGCCCTACCTTTCTTTATTTATTAATACCAGTACATTTGCACTTTTGCATAGTTAAATTGTAAAACTATTAGTTGATATTTAGAACAGTTGCTAAGGCAGTTGTGATTTCTTCCATAGTTGTTTCGGAAAGGGTTCCTATCTGACGGATAAATCTTTCTTGGGAAAGTGAACGGACTTGAAAAGTATCTGCTGCTGAGGTTTTTGTCAGATTATTTTCGCCGTTAGGTTCAATTCGCACCATCCAATCTCTATTAATATATCGGTTTTGCCATACAGTAATCGGGACAGCAACTTTAAGAGGTAAAATTCCAACTCCATCATCACTAATGATTACTGCTGGGCGAGTTTTACCAATTTCAGCACCCACAGTAGGATCAAGTGTAACTAACCAAATTTCACCCCTAAGCATTTTTTTCTAGTCCACCACCGGGAATTTCATCCTCACTTTTATAATATGGTTCACTGTCAGGCGACCAGAGATCATATAAGCAACCTCCTGGCATATAATCAGGAATTGCATCCTGAACCGCAGCAGCAAGTTTCTCCTCTCTCTCAGCTTTGCGTTTGGCTTTTTCTGCTATCTCTTCCCGCATCATTCTCGAAGCAGCTTCGATAATTTCTAAGCGTTCATCAGTTGTCATTTGCTTGAGTGCTTGTAAGATTTCGGTTTTTGTCATGGGTGTTAGTTGGTAGTTTGGGGAGAATATGAGGCACTTTACTATATTAAATTGGGTGGGGTGGGTGCGATCGACTCCACAAACTTTTGGCAAATGTGAAATAGTGTATCGGACAAAAATTTTGTAGGGGCGAAGCATTCGGGCGACAATTTA
>JBAVZX010001183.1:0-4184 GCA_049589015.1 Phormidium sp.
CAATTTTTGGCTTTACGAAAGAAGAAATTCTGGGAAAACATATATTTACCATTGTTCCTGAATCAGCGAAAACTAACTTTGGCATAGTTTTGTTGCGGCTAAGCCAAGGAGATATGACAGCACATAGTATTAATGAAAATATTACCAAATCAGAAAAAACTATTATTTGTGAATGGCGGAATACTCCACTTCAAGAAACTGATGGCACAATTTATGGTCATTTGTTCATGGTGCAAAATATTACTGAGTTAAGAAAAGCGCAGGAAGAAAGACTGCGTTATGCTTTTTATGATCCCTTAACAGGGCTACCTAATCGAGCTTGGTTTTTAGAACATTTGTGCAAATTTTTACAACGACGAACTAAAGATTCTCAGGAAATTACCGAATCACCAACTCTTGATTTTGCTATACTTTTTCTTAATTTAGAACGCTTTGAAATTGTTAAATCTAGCTTAGGACATTTAATTGCAGATCAACTGCTAATTGCCACAGCGCGACAGTTAGACAATTGTTTGCGCCCAACAGATAAAGCTGCTTATTTAGGTAGGGATGAATTTGCAATTTTATTAGAAGATATTGCTAATGCTAATGTCGCGAAGGAAATAGCTAACCGGATTTATCGACAATTAAGTTTGCCTTTTAATTTGGATGGGCATGAAATATTTTCTACTGCTAGTATTGGTATTGCTATTAGTAAAGATTTGTTTAATTCGCCAGATTATCAACGTCCAGAAGACTTTTTAAGAGCAGCAGATACGGCGATGCACGGGGCGAAAGGTGGTAGGACTCCTGTGGTATTTGAGACAAATATGTACACTCGCGCTGTGTCTCGTTTGCAGTTAGATACTGATTTAAGAAAAGCGATCGCACTGATAGAAAAATCCCATTATAAACCCCAAGAATTTGAATTATATTATCAACCGATTATCTGCTTAAAAAGTAATGAAATCAGGGGATTTGAAGCACTAATTCGTTGGAATCATCCCACTAGAGGACTAGTTTCACCAGCTGAGTTTATTCCAGTTGCAGAAGAAAGTAGATTAATTATTCCGATCGGACAATGGGTACTAAGAACAGCTTGTCAACAGTTACGAATTTGGCAACGACAATTTCAACGCAGTTTAACTATGAGTGTGAATCTTTCCGGTATTCAATTAGAGCAAGCTAATTTGACTGCACAAATTGAAGGAATTTTGGGAGAAGTTTGGATTGCACCCAACACTTTGAAGCTAGAAATTACCGAAAGTGCTATTATGAAAAATGCTGAATCTGTTCCAGCTTTATTAGATGAAATTAAACAAAATAAAGTGCTTTTGGCAATAGATGATTTTGGAACAGGCTATTCATCATTGAGTTACTTACATCGGTTTCCGATCGATACTTTAAAGATCGATCGCTCATTCGTCAGTTGCATGACTTCCGATGGTGAAAATTTAGAAATTGTCCGCTTAATTGTTACTTTAGCTCATACTTTGGGCATGGATGTTACCGCCGAAGGAGTAGAAAAGCTAGAGCAAATAGCTATATTAAAAAATTTAGGATGTGAGTATGGACAAGGTTACTTTTTCTCTAAACCGTTAAATCAAAAAGCCGCTACAGAATTGTTAGAAAAAAGTTTAGGAATTCAAGAGTTTAAAAGTTGAAAAAGCCCGATGAGATCCCCGATTTCTTGAAGAAGTTGGGGATCTCGACAAAATTTAAAGAATATAGAGCAGTAAGAACAGCACGATCCAAACAATATCTACAAAGTGCCAATAAACTTCTGCTGCTTCTACCCCAAAGTGGTTTTCTGAATTGTAGTGTCCTTGTTTGAGCGATCGCCACAGCACACCCAAAATTAACAAAATCCCGAAGCAAACGTGCATTCCGTGAAAGCCAGTCAAAACGTAAAAAGTACTGGCGTAAAGATTAGTTTTCAAGCCAAATTCTAAATGACTATATTCATAAACTTGACCTGCTAAGAAAACTGCTCCCATGATAGCAGTTATGAGAAACCAAATTCGTAAACTTGCCACGTTATTGTTTTTTACCGCACGATCGCCTTTATGAATCACAAAACTGCTAGCGATCAGAATTATTGTGTTAATTGCAGGTAGCAATAACTCTCTTTCTGGAGTACCTTCAGGGGGCCAAACTGGAGCAACAGCGCGAAAAGTTAAATAAGCAGCAAACAAACCTAAAAAGATCATCCCTTCCGCAATTAGAAATACAATAATGCCAAAAATTCGATGATCGGGATGTGCTTCGTGATGACTTGCTGCCTCAGCTGCACCATGATAATTTAGAGCAGTTTTAGACTCGTCAATTGTTGAACTTTGCATAATTTCCTGATTTTGTGATTGGTCATTGATCGTTAGTCATTGGTGTTAGTGTTTAGTTTTAAGTTTTGAATTTGTAGGGGCGGGTTTTGTTTTAATTCTTCTGTTGTGATGACAGAATCATCTGCTAAACCCGCCCCTACAAATAACTATTAGCTAACATCTACTTTGACTTCAGCGAGTAATTCTTCCACTGATTTATCTTCTTCAACTTCTTCAAAATCGATGCCATAATCATAGGGGCCAGTCCATAAAACTGGTTCTTCATGAAAGTTTTCTACTGGTGGAGGAGAACTAGTCATCCATTCCAAAGTTAGAGCTTTCCAAGGATTACCAGAAGCCTTTGGCCCATACATCCAACTCCAGGCAGCATTAATTACAAAAGGAATTGTAGAAACTGCCAAAATGTAAGCCCCAACTGTAGCCATTAAATTGAGTCCGGCAAATTTTGGGTCATATTCTGCTACTCGTCTAGGCATACCTTCTAAGCCGAGTTTGTGCATTGGTAAAAAGCACAAATTAAAGCCAATAAGTGTGAGTGCAAAGTGTACTCTTCCCCAAGTTTCATTGACCATTCTGCCTGTCATTTTGGGGAACCAATGATACAGTCCGGCGTAGAGTCCGAACACGCTACCACCGAATAAAACGTAGTGCAAGTGAGCGACTACAAAATAAGTATCATGAACGTGAATATCAACGGGTACAGAGGCTAACATAATGCCACTTAAACCGCCAATTACGAACATGGAGACAAATCCCATAGCAAATAACATGGCGCTATTTAGGTTTAATTTGCCGCCCCAAATTGTTGCTAACCAGCTAAATACTTTAATGCCTGTGGGGATAGCAATAATCATTGTAGCAATCATGAAAAACATTCTTAACCAGGCGGGAGTTCCACTGGTAAACATGTGGTGTGCCCAAACAATTAGACCTAAAAAGCTAATTGCTAAACTGGAGTATGCGATCGCTCTATACCCAAAAATCGGCTTGCGAGAATGCACTGGCAAAATATCAGAAATCATCCCAAACACAGGCAGAATCATAATATAAACTGCTGGGTGGGAATAGAACCAGAACATGTGTTGATAAACGATCGGATCGCCGCCACCTGTCGGATTAAAAAATGCCGTTCCCGCTACCAAATCAAAACTTAGCAGAATTAAAGCACCTGCTAATACTGGAGTGGAAACCAAAATTAATGCCGAAGTTGCTAACATTGCCCAGCAAAATAACGGCATTTGATGTAAAGTCATCCCCGGAAGTCGCATCTTTAAAATGGTGACGAGAAAATTTACCGCCCCCAAAATCGAAGAAGTTCCTAACACCAGAACGCTAAGAATCCAAATCAACTCACCAGCTTGACCATTAATTAAACTCAAAGGTGGGTAAGATGTCCAACCAGAGCCAGCTGCGCCAACAAAGAAACTACTTAAAAGTAAAATTCCTCCAGGGGGAATCATCCAAAAAGCCACAGCATTTAGTTTCGGAAATGCCATGTCTTTTGCCCCTACCATTAGGGGAATTAAATAGTTACCAAATCCCCCAGTACTCGCCGGAACAATCCACAAGAAAATCATGATTGTGGCGTGGATTGTAAAAAAGCTATTGTAAAGTTCTCGGCTGACAAAATCGGAATCTGGGGTAGCTAATTCGGTGCGAACAGCAGCAGCTAATGCTCCACCGATGAGATAGAAAATAAAGGTTGTCACTAGGTATTGAATCCCAATTACCTTGTGATCTGTGGAAAAACCAAAGTATTTTCGCCAATCTCCGCCAGTTTTTGTTTCGGCGATATTTCCTAAATTGGCTGATTCTGTTACCTGAATTTGTGTCATAAGAATTGCAGTTTTTGGTTGGTGTTTA
>JBAVZX010001184.1:0-3753 GCA_049589015.1 Phormidium sp.
TTTGGGATTGGAGATGACAGGCAAGATGCCTGTCCTACGAAACTGGGAATTTGTGTTTTTTGGGAAGTTTTCGATTAATAGACCTAAGTTTAGAATAAAAACTATTGTGAGATAGGCGGCGAGAATGTTGGCGTACATGAAGTTTGCGGACATTCTGCCTGGGGGGTTTCCGGTGGGTGCGATCGCTAAACCCAAAAAACTTGGTACTTCCCCAACTGTTCCCCAACCTAATAATAATTGAACTAAGCCAAAAATTACTACTGGAACCGAAGTAATTACTAAAATCCAACTAATACGTCTTAGTTGGGCGGGGGTTTGAATTAATGCACTAATGCTAGTAAAAAAGATAAACTGAGGAATTAAGTTGCCTAAACCTAAATAAGCTTCGGTTCGGTAATAGCCAAAACTCGATACAATAACTAACAAAACTGTGAGAATGGCAAAACCCCAAGTTAAAGGTTGACTAATAATTTGGCGATATTTTTTCCACCAAGTACCTAAAGCCGATAAACCAAGTAACACCATTCCTATTGCTGGAATTACTGGGAAAGAAAGTAAACCCAGCTGAAACATATTCCATAAAAATTGCAGCCCAGAATCGGGATGAAAGTGAGAGGTTTTATTTTTGAAATTCAAAACTTTTTCCTTCATCCTTCATCCTCGATTTAATTAAGCTAATTCCCAACATTCGCCACGAGTTAAACGAATTTGGGCTAAGGCAAAAATTGTGGGAATAATCCGGGCATAATTGGTAGAAATTGCCCGCCAACCAACATCTGCAACAAACCAAGCCCACATTGCGGGGCCAATGAATGAGAATATACCACGTACTGCGGAATATCGAGCAGCTGTCATTGCCATTCCTTTTTCTGCTGCTTGCAAAGCCATATAACCTTGCACTTTTGTAGCTACTACTGCGCCGCCTTGAACAATAGCTTGCTTCGCCATTTGATAGGTAGCAAAATGAATGGCAAACTGACGGGCAATTTGTTGCAAAAGCATCGGTTTTACAATCGAAGTTACCGCTAAAGCACTACCACCTTTAACCAGCCAACCAAAAGGATCTTTTTGTACGGAAAGGGGTAACGGTTGAGAAAATTTAGATTCAGCTAATCCAACTTGTACTCTCTTGGTAATTTCATTTTGATCGCCAGCAGGTAATTCTTTCCAAGCCCGTTTTAGCAGATTTAGAAATATTTCTGCTTCTAAGTCTGTGGTGGAAAGTTTATGGGAATAACGGATTTTGAGATAGCGACAAACTTGAATTAAAGTTTGGCGGTAGGTTACTTGCTGGGTACGCCCTCGCAATACTGTTATGCCATCTGCTGCTAAAAAGCGAAATCTATTTTCAATCATTTCTAGCCAAGCTTCACGGTCTTGACTTTGTACTTCTACGGGGTCAGGCGTGTGAATATAATCTATAGGATTAAATTTGCGGCAGAACAGAATTGCGGTAAGTTGTTGCAATTCTTCTTCTGTTGCTAACTCCAGCGCCGATCTCAACTCATCCAAAATCGAAACCTCCAAGACTAGAGATTCGTTGCTGTACCTTATTCTACTTCTATCTTTTGATTGCGGAGTTCAGCAAGTTATGTTTGATGTGGCAATTATTGGTGCTGGTGTGGCTGGCTTGACTGTGGGGCAACAATTACGTCAGGCTGGCTATCGGGTGGTAGTGGTGGAAAAGTCGCGTGGTGTGGGGGGAAGAGATGATTGGGCGATTGAAATCGCTGCTACACAAACAAAGTCCGCCTACACGGACTAAAGAATAGCGGGGGTATTTAAAGCGGATTTGGTATAACAAAAAATTAGCTTACTTATTTCAGCAGTTCTTCTAATTTTTGCTGATTCCAGAGTGATTGATATAATCCTGGTTTTTCTAGTAATTCGCTGTGAGTTCCTACTTGGACTATTTCGCCTTTATCCATGACAAAGATGCGATCGCAACTAGCAGCAGCAGACATCTGATGAGAAATAAACACTACGGTTTTACGTTCATTTCCTGAAGATAAGTTTTCCAAAATTGCTGTTGCTGTTTGGTTATCGACACTCGCTAAAGCATCATCTAATATTAACACTGGTGCATCAACTAATAATGCTCTAGCTAATGCAGAACGCTGTCTTTGTCCGCCGGAAAGTGTGATTCCTCTTTCACCAACTAAGGTTTCATAATTTTGGGGAAAGCTAGTAATTTCTTCGTGAATTTGGGCTTGTTTCGCTGCGTTTTCTATGTATGGGTGCTCAATCACTGGATCGCCGTAGCGAATGTTATTTTTAATGGTAGTACTGAAGAGGAAACTTTCTTGGGGTACGTAAGCGATCGCATTTCGCAAGTCTTGCAACCGCAAATAAGTTATATCATACCCATCTAAAAATAGGCTTTCTTTGGGAATATCTAATAACCGCGGAATCCCATTTGCTAAGGTTGATTTACCCGAACCAATTGGCCCAACAATAGCTACCGTTTCTCCTGGTTCAATGGTAAAATTAATATTATTTAAAGCTGGAATTTCTGCGCCGGGATAGGTATAGTTAAGGTTTTTTGCTACTAATTTACCCTTAACTTTTTCTCGCTCTAATGGTACAGAATTTCCTTGATCTTTGACTTTTGCTTCTACAGTTAGAATTGCTTCTATGCGATCGATACTTACTTCTCCTCTTTGATAAGCTGTAATCGTAAAACCTAGCAATGTTGTGGGAAAAACTAAGCGTTCTACATAGAGAATTAAGGCGACGAAATCTCCGACAGTAATTGAACCTTGAGCGATCGCACCTACTCCCACCCACAATAACACCAGCAAGCTTATATAAGCCATTCCCTCAACTAAAGGAAACAAAGTAGTTCTGGTTCTAGCTAACTTTAAATTCGCTGACAGTAACTCATTATTTAATTCAGTAAAAGCGCGTTTTTCATTCGCTTCTTGGGCGTAAATTTTAATTAAAGAAATCCCACTCATATCTTCCTGAATTAATTCACTCAGATCAGATAATTTTTCCTGTACCGTTAATTGTTCACCGCGTAATTTGTTACTAAACAATTGTACAGTTATTAACATAAAGGGATAAACTGCGATCGCTGCCAAACTGATAGTTGGGCTAATTGTTAACATCACTGGCAACGTTAATACATAAGCAAAAAAAGTATTTGCTAAACTCAATACAGCAAAACCCAACAACCGTCGAATATTATCCACATCACTAGTCGCCCGGTTAATAATATCCCCTGCTGTATTGTTATGAAAATAAGATGGTTCTAAAGTTAGTAAATGTTGAAAAATCTTTTGTTTTAAATCAAACTCTACCTGTCGTCCAATGCCAAAAATTAACATTCGGGATGCTATGCGAATCACCCACATGATAGATGCCAAAACAAAAAGTAGCACCACATAACGCAAAACTTGATTAAAGCTAAAAGTAACACCAAGTTCGTCAATGATTTTCCGAATTAGCAGCGGAATATATACCCCTAAGCTATTGACAAAAAACAATGCTAGGATGCCCAAACTGACTTTTTTACCGTAAGGACGGAGATAAGCCCCAAGTTTTCTTAATCGAGAATTAGCCATATTTATATATATGTTATATCCATGATTGTTTGTTGTAACGACTTCAGTCGTATTTTCCTAAACTGAGATCTTGCACCATTCTCAACAAGACTTGAAAAACCGGGTTTCTTTACGAAAAATCTGGGCTTTCAGATTTAGCTATTTGCAAGAAACCCGGTTTTTAGCCCTGGTGCAAGATCTGAGTAAA
>JBAVZX010001185.1:0-2051 GCA_049589015.1 Phormidium sp.
ACAGCCCGTGAAGGAGCGAGAGTTCAATCTTTTCCAGATAACTATCGGTTTTTAGGAAAAAAGACTGTTGTATCTCATAAATTACTTCACCGGGAAGAAAGGTTTGATGAAAAATTTCTTTGTCAATATAATCAAATTGGCAATGCTGTCCCGCCTCTTCTTGCTAAAGCAATTGCATATCATCTTCAAGAAAAGTTAGAGCTATGCCAACAACTGACAGAAATCCTCTAGTTCATGGTTCAAATCTTGAGCAGAAGGAAAAACACCGTACAAAATATCGAGATGCTGACAGTAGAAAATATCTGAATGAAATAAGAGCCGAATATGATAAATGGCATACAGCTAACATACAGTTGGTTGGGCCAAAATCGGAAGTTACTGAGCAAGATGATTCAATCATTTCTGAAAGAGTTGCACTTCTCGCTACGTATAAGGATTTTTTAGATCAACAGCATTATGCTGAAAAGTTTGACTCAAGATCAAATCTTCATTCCAGCGTTTTAGAAGAATTCCTTTATTATTTATTTAAGGATTTAGTACGGGATTTTGGGGAGAACGCTCTTATTGGAAAATCGCACACCTTTAAAGATATCTTTTTTGTACCACCAAACTATTCTGAGATGCTCAAACGACCCTATGCTCGGATTGAGAAGAAAGATCATGACTTAATTCAATTAATCCAACCGTCGTACAACATCTCTTCAAAAAGGTACGAAGCTATTTAACTATGGATTGGGCTGGCGGGATTGAAAACGGCATACAGCGTGGATGGCTAATTGATGAATAGATTTGAAGTCAGAAGTAAAAATTAACTGTTAATAGTTGGGTAAACTCTACCTTTCCAAGCGCCGCCTTTTCCGCGCCAATGTCGCCAAGCAGAATCTATGGTCATTAAGTTGTAAAGTAAGGCAATTATTGGCAAACAAAAAGCTAAAATCGGTGAACAATTGTATAATTTTATGGTGGGGAAATAGGCTATTGCCATCAGCAACCAAGTTATTAAGGCGGGGAGTGCGATCGCCAAATTCCCCATCAACAACCCACCAATTACAGCCAATGGCGCAACCAAATAAACTAAAGTCATCCCCAGCACAGTTCCCAATAATAAAAACGGCGAATAATTGAGTTGAGTATATGCCGTTCTCGCTACCATATCCCAAATACTTTCTAAAGTTGGATAAGGGCGTAAACTACGAGTTGATTCAGTTAAACCCAACCAAATTTTACCCGGATTTTTCACAGCAGCCGCTAAAGCACAATCATCAATTAAGGCTTGTTTAACTCTTTCGATTCCACCAATTTGAGTTAAAGTTTCCCGCTTAATTAAAATACAACCTCCCGCAGCAGCAGCGATCGATTTATTCGAATTATTCACCAAAGGAAACGGGTAAAGTTTTTGAAAGAAAAACACGAAAGCGGGAATTAACAGCTTTTCCCAAAAACTCTCACAACGCAGCAAAACCATTAAAGAAACTAAATCTAAATTCTCCTGTTTGGCTTTAGTAACTAATTCGTAAAGATTTGTAGAATGATGTTGAATATCCGCATCAGTTAAGAGAAAATAATCAGGTAAGGGAGTGAGAGTTTCGGCGTAACGGATGCCTTGTTCCATCGCCCAAAGTTTGCCACTCCAACCAGCAGGTAAAGCTGCGCCCGAAATAATGTGTAATTGTTCAGTTTTGTTCAATTCTTTAGCAAGATCCTGGGCAATTATTGCTGTATTATCGGTGCTATTATCATCAACTAAGATGATGGTGAAAGAACCCGGATAGGATTGTTGAAAAAGCGATCGCAAACTAAAAGCAATCACCTCCGCCTCATTGCGTGCCGGGATAACAGCACAAATTGCCGGATAATCTTTTAATACAGGAGACTCTAGAGAGAGAACAGGTAACAGTTGATTGCAACGCCAAAACTGACCCCGAAAAGCAAGTAAGATTAGCCAAATTATTAAAGAGAGAAAGGTTAGGAGTGAGGGAAGATTTGCGATCGGCATAAGTTAAAATAACTAACATCAAAAAGCAGGATACAACATTTCCCAAGTACGTAGT
>JBAVZX010001186.1:0-10063 GCA_049589015.1 Phormidium sp.
GATTTTTAGTTTGGAGAAACATCTCTGCTTTGTGAACATACTCTTTATGAATTCTTCTGGTGATCATATTTGTCACCAACATATAAGAAAGCATATTCGACTGGGAACCAAATTCAATTACTACGTGATTACCAGCTTCTAAACATTGCAAAATTGTATTAACATAATTTTTTGGACAAGTATTTCGCATATATTTCAGGCTTTCCAAACGCATTAATTTGCGTTGTAAAGCCATGATCGAACCTTTATGTCCTTTCTTTTCTTCGCAAAAAACATTGATATCTTCATTGGTCATATTCAATAATTGAATAATCCAAGATTTGCCGAATTCATTCTGTAAAATCGTCGCATTATCTAACGCTGCATCGGAAAGCCCTAAATCATTTGCTACTAATTTAATATCTTCTATTTCGATTTGGTCGTAACCTAAATATAATTCTTGAGCATCTCTAACTCCTCGCCGTTTGGTGGATTGCGGATCGAGGGTAAACATTTGCACTTGTCCGGGAAATAGCTGGCGCAAACCTTTAACGGTGCTGAAAGATTTCCCTTCGCGCACCGCTTCCCAACCATATTCCGAGTGCATATCAAAAATTAAATTGACTGCGGCTTGACGGCGAATAATCCCCGATAATAATAATCTAGTTAAAAAAGATTTACCAGTTCCCGACTTACCAAAAACGCCGTTACTGCGTTCGACAAATCTTTCTAAGTCTAGACAAACTGGTACATCCATATCTAATGGTTGACCGATCGCAAAATTACATCTTTGCGGGTCATCTTCCCAGCCAAAAACTGTGCGAAAATCTCTTTCTTCTGCGTCGTAAACTTGGCTAAAGTGACTGGGAATGGTTTTGACTGGACGTAATTCTATCTCTTCACTATTAGTATTTGCTTGAAATGAAGCTAAATTTTTCGCTGCTTCTGGTAAAGATTTGCGGGATTTACCGTTGAGGGGGAAGAAAGCTGGTGGATCGGGAATGGGAGTAAACATTAACATGGGAATGAGTTCGATCATCCCATAAGTGCTACTCCCTGCGAGAATTTCTCTTAATAAATCGTCGCTAAAATCGGGAGGATTAGCAATAATTCTGGGGCTGGCAGTGTCTAATGTCACATCGGTTAGCATACAGAAAAAGCGCGATCGCACACCCTGCACTACCAAAAATTTCCCCACCCGCATATCTTCTACCGAAACATCTGGGTGCAGACGCACTTCTAAACCTTCACTCAGAGAACCTTGGATAACTGAACCTAACGGTTTGCCTAAAGTCATTGCTAATAGTTGTTAGTCAATTGTCATTGGTCATTGGCAAGATTTTACTTTTGTTTTATGGTTTTTGACAATTAATTTTTGTCCTAATTAGGTGAGTTGTTGCGCTTTAGCGCCACTGGGATAAGAGCAATAAAGCGCAACAACTTACTCATTTTTTTGAATTAGTTAGGTAGCGGAAACATTCAACCAGCTACCAACTACCTACTAACAAATTAATCAATTTGAATTGATGTCGGGCCAGAAGTGGGAGAACTAGTAGCAGTCAAAGGCTTGCGATACTCGGCGTAAAGTTTATCTCGCCAGTTAAAGAATGTGTCAAAAGCCATGCTGTCAGAAATTCCAGGGACTCCTTTACCTCTGAGATTAGATGGAATATCTAAATAAGGGCCATCGGGAAATTTGATATACATACTCAAACCCGCTACGGCAAAATCAGCTAAAGTTGGTTGATCTGTTACTAAATAAGGTTTATCCAAAAGCAGCATTGACAAGGCTTCTAAGATTTGTTTCAGGTCATCTAAAGCTGATTGAACCACATCTGGACTCATCCCCATTCCCAAACCTAAAACATTTAATAAGTCGCTGGGTACTGCTCCGACTAACTGTTTGAGAAAGTCTGGTGTTGTTGTGGGCAAAATTGAGGTACGGAAGTTTTGATTTTGACTCAACCCGCTAAATAATGCCTTCCGACTTTTTTGCCCAATAGATTCATCGGCTAACTCTTCGAGCAGGAAACAAAGCGCTCTTTGTTGGGGGTTGGTGGGAATAATTGGTCTTTCCGGGTACTGGCGCTCTAGGTATTTGGCGATCGCAGTTGAGTCAGCGATGATTTCACTACCATCTTTAAGCACTGGTACTTTGCGCTGACCAGACATTCTGTAGAGGTCTATTTGACCAATTCCTGGCGTAACCTCGATTTTTTTATAGGTTAACCCCTTGTAATCTAGAATTAGTCGGACTTTCTCGCAGTAATGCGATATTTCAAATTGGTATAGCTCTAGCATTTCGCCTTTCCTTGAGCATTTTTTCTAACTCTGAAAGTTTATCCGATCGCGCCGCTAGATTCACCAGACTTAAGTTAATGATCAATTCTTCACTCAAGAAATTATTGTTACTAAATATACAAATTCCCTGAAAAGCTTGCCAACGTTAAGTTACAAAACCTTAACCAGTGATTTTTCAGGATTACCACAAGTAAAACTAATAAAAATATATCCTGAGTTAGATCTTATTTATGCCCCAATTTCTTTACAAAATGTTATAACTTGATGGTTAGCTTTACAATTCCTTTACAAAAGGACAGAGGAGCAACATTTATGACAGCAGTAAATAGCCAAAATTGGATCAAAAAGCTGAGTGGCGTTGTTGCCGTAGCAGGAGTTAGCGTCTTAATTTCTCTGCCAGTATTAGTCCAAGCTCAATCTAGACAAGAAAGCAGTCCTGGTTCGATGACCTCAGAACCCGCATCTGCGCCTGCATCGGAAGGTGTAACGACGGCACAAACTCAGACCATTGTGGCTGTTGCCTCTACTAATGATAATTTTTCTACCTTGAAAGCAGCTTTAGAAGCGGCTGGGCTAACCGAAACCCTAGCGGGAAAAGGGCCATTTACTGTTTTTGCTCCGACAAATGCAGCATTTGAAGCATTAGGTAAAGAAAAAGTACAAGCTTTGTTGCAACCAGAAAACAAAGATAAACTAATCAAAGTTTTGACTTATCATGTAGTTCCCGGTCAAGTTATGTCTACTGATTTGAAGTCGGGAACAGCCAAAACTGTAGAAGGCGGTACAGTTATGGTGATGGTGAAAGATGGCAAAGTGAAAGTCAATAATGCTCAAGTAACTCAGGCAGATGTTAAGGCTAGCAATGGTGTAATTCATGTAATTGACACAGTACTTTTACCCCCAGATTTGAAACTGTAATTTCTGTTTTTTTAAGGTAAAAAATTGGTGAAAATAACCCCGTTCTCAGTGTGTTGAGACGGGGTTTTTAGTTGGTGAAAGTCTACGGAGGGCGATCGCTAACCCAATTACAACCTAGAACAGGCATAATCATCAACAATATGATGATGAAAAATAATGTCAGGAAATCGCTTAATTTACACAGTTACTCGTGGTACAGGTACGAGTTTGATACGTAATGCTATTCTTGAGGGCATTACTTTCCAATTTAACACTGGGCATGGGTTTTATCGACCCCACACAGATGCAAATGGAATTGTAACCGACCTACGCACCACAAATCTTACTCCTGATGATATTGAGACAGAAATTAGTTACGATGTGTTAGCATTTTTAGCCAGTGGAGGCTCATTACCACAGCCAGGGTCAGGCTTCGTAGGGCCATTACAGCGAACAGTGACAATCAATAACTACCAAATAGCCTACCGTACCGTGCAAATTAATTCCACCACAATTTCTGTTAGCACTTACTTCTTAATACCCTAAAAAAATCATAAAACAAAGGAATTAAATTATGAGTTTACTGATAGAAAAAATGGTTGAAATGCTAAAAGCGGAAGATCCTTTTCAACGTAGTGAAGCTGAACATCGATTCATCGAAGTCTTAACTTTTAGCAGCTTTGATGAAATTGTCGATATGTTGGATAAAGCTCTAGCAGAAGATTGGCTGGGATTTCCAGTTTGGGCGAGAAACTTGGCATTTCGTTTTGCTTGTTTACTCGCACCCAAAAATGCGGAAATTCTCCGTCGCGCTGCTGCTGATTTAAGATGTTTTGGCCCCGATTGGGATGCAGAAGCAGAACGTTTAGAGCAAGAAGCCTATCAGCTAGACACAATTATTTCATCAAAAAGATAGGTAAGTCTATGAAACCGAATTTTGAAGCAATGACTAATGCTAAATTGAAAGCTTATGCACTTGCAAATCGTGGCGGCGATAGCGAATAATTGATGAGAAAACCCGAAAGAAAGATACTAATAGTTGAGAGTTTAAGGAGAGCGATCGCTTTATCGTGCTTTAATGCTGTAAACTTAAACTCAAAATAATCTTGTCTTACTGAATTTGCAGCCATTTAATCATCTTCTCTACCATTGGTAAAAACTTATCGAACTTATCAGCGTAATATGAAACTTAGCCTTTGCGCGATCGCCAAAAATGAATCAACCTCTCTACCAAACTGTCTAAAAAGTGTCCAAAACGTAGTAAATGAAATCATAATTTTAGATACAGGTTCAACTGATAAAACCCCGGAAATAGCTAAAGGATTTGGCGCAAAAGTTTATCATTTTCAATGGTGTAATGACTTTTCGGTAGCGCGAAATGAAGCTTTAAAATATGTGCAAGGTGATTGGGTTTTAGTTTTGGATGCTGATGAAGTTTTAAAATTGGAAATTGTTCCACAGTTAAAACAAGTAATTCAGCAACCTAATCTTTTAGTTGTAAATTTAGTCAGACAAGAAATTGGCGCAAAACAAGCACCTTATTCTTTAGTTTCGCGATTATTTCGCAAACATCCAGAGGTTTATTTTTCCCGTCCTTATCATGCAATGATTGATGATAGCGTAAGTTTACTTTTGCAGCAGGAACCGCAATGGCAAATTGCTAATTTATCAGATGTGGCTATTTTACATTATGGGTATGAACCGGGGACTATAGCATCCCGCAACAAATTCCAAACTGCCAAAACTACAATGGAAGGTTATCTAAACCAGCATCCCAACGATCCTTATGTTTGCAATAAATTGGGAGCATTATATTTAGAAATCGGTGAAAAAGCGAAAGGAATAGAACTTTTACAACGTGGATTAACTGCTAATTCAATAGATTCAAGTGTACTTTATGAATTACACTATCATTTGGGTATTGCTTACGAGTCTTTACAACAACTAAATTTAGCTGAGTCGCATTATCAAACTGCTACTATATTAGATATTTTACCACAATTAAAACTAGGTGCTTTCATTAATTTAGGGAATGTTCTTAAAGCAACTAATCAACTAGTAGCGGCGCAAGAAGCTTATGTAAGTGCGATCGCAATTGACCCTAATTTTGCGGTTGGTTATTATAATTTGGGGATGTTGTTAAAGCAGATGGGGAGATTTGCAGATGCGATCGCACTTTACCAACAAGCGATTAAACTAAATCCCAATTATGCCGATGCTTACCAAAATTTAGGAGTGATTTTTCTGAAAACTGGTAATGTTTCTGAGAGTTTGGTAGCTTTTAAAAGAGCGATCGAACTTCACCAAACAAATAACCCCAGCGAAGCAACAAGACTCCGCCAAGGATTGCAAGAAATGGGATTTATTGTTTAGTCCGCGTAGGCGGACTTCGTTTGTGTAGCCGCGATTTTAATCGCCAAATAATCTTTTTCTACTTTACAACTTCATTTCGAGAAATTTGATCTTCAGGTTTTTGAGTTGGCGTTAACTCCAAAGGTAGAGAATCAACTACTCCCCATTGATTAACTAAATTGTTCAAAAGTAACTCTTGTTGAGTGCGAAAACCTGTTAGATTATTTCCGCCATTCATAATTGCAAACCACAGAATTCCCTTGTCTTTTGTCGGTAAAGCACCCGCCAAAGCGCTGACATTATTTAAACTACCTGATTTCACAACTGACATCTGAGGAATCTTGCGTTCATCCAAAATACCCTTATCTTGTCCTACTACTGTTAATACATCAGCAATAGTCATGTTTAATGGTTTTAAATAGCGATCGATCGCCAAAAACAAAGCTACAGCTGCACGGGGAGAAATCTTATTTAATTCACTCAAACCAGAACCATTAACTAACTGAATTTCTGCTTGTGGAACATTAGCAATAGTAGCAGCTTTTTTCGCCACTTGTTTAGCGCCGCCAACAGAATCAGCAATCATTTCCGCCATTTTATTATTGCTATACCGATTCATTTTTTTTAGTAAATCAGCAAGAGTCGGGGAATAGTGACGCACAAAAGGTTTAGCATTACTCGGCGCTGTGGAAACTACTTTTACCGCACCATCAATTATTACTTTTGGTCGAGGAGTACCAGGAGGCAAAGTTTGATACTGAGTTAGTGCTTGGGATGACCAAAGTTTAGAATTCATTCCTACTTTTACGAGATTTCCTGACTTTAAAGGGTCATATTCATAATTCATGTAAAACTTGCCACTAATAACCAAGTTTCCCTTAACTCGCTTAATGCCTAACTCATTTAAAAGATTACCTAAAGCAAATGCTTCCTCCCAAATAAAGAAAGGGTCTTTGTTTCCTTGAATGACTAAATCACCCTCTAAGGTACTATTCTGAATCGGGCCAGTTGTGCTAATTGTAGTCACAAATCGATGATTTGGGCTAAAGATAGAAAGCGCGACCAAACTTGTTGCTACCTTAGTAATTGAAGCCGCAGGTAAAGGTATTGTACCTTGGTGATTTGCTAACAAACTATCACTTGTTTGTACCCACACTCCTTGACTTTTTTTCGTAAAACCTTTAGCTGCTAAACCACTGAGATATTGATTTATTTTCAGCTGTTCTGCGGGATTGGGATTAATAGCAGCTAGAGTTAATTGGGTAGCTGAAATCGCTGATTCCGTTTTTGCATCTTTTAAAGCGTTAACTTGCGGCGCAGCAGCATCAGAGACAGCTGGAGGAGAGATATTAGAGGAACATCCAGCAAGTGCTGTCAGCAGAGTTACAGCTAGGGTAGCAGTCAAACGTCGGGTTTCTAGCATCTATTGTCTCAACAGAAAATCTGCAAGGATATCATCAAACTTTTCTGGCTGTAGGTCAAGTTTAGGGAAAAACTACTCTCAAACTAACTACACTGCGAGAATTGTACTCTCCAGTCAGTACCACTTGCCTGTAAAGATACTTAAAAGCTTCCCAAAAAAACCGGATTTAATATCTCTTCTCTGGAAATTGAGATTATAAATTTCCGCATTTACCGATCGCTATAAGTTTACCAGTTTTCCAACTGTCTACCGCTTAGTCTTGATCAAGCTACCAGGAAGTTGTTGTTTGCTGAGACTTTACTTAGACAATCAAGTTACTGGTTACTTAATGCTAAATTTGCAGAAATTTACAGCTTTACTAAAATCAAATCATCTAAAATAAAGGATGCTTAATTATGGAATCTTTAGCTTATATTCACATGACTTTGGAATACGAAAAAGCTTTGCAAGCTGCGTCTACTTCCTTACAGATTGGTTGTAAACAACAATCAAAAGACACGC
Organism: Phormidium sp.; assembly: GCA_049589015.1. Taxonomy (GTDB): domain Bacteria; phylum Cyanobacteriota; class Cyanobacteriia; order Cyanobacteriales; family Aerosakkonemataceae; genus Floridanema. The sequence continues at coordinate 7,454 of JBAVZX010001186.1, forward strand.
CTACTAAAGTTTATCCTTATCAGAATTTCTAGCAGTGCAAATTCTTCAGCCTTTTCTCAAAAAGATCAAAGATGTTTTAGTGAGGTGTATTCCAACAAATATCGATCACATTTGAAAACTTGGTTGTGGAACAGGCGAATTAAGTTTAAAATTACTTAATCGCTTTCCTACTGCTCCAATTATTTTCGCTGCTATCTTAATCTAGGTGGAGTTTTTTGGAATACGAACCCAATTTTACCAGAGTCGGAATTGTACTTTGGACGTATTTGGAAAGAATTAAAAAACTTTAGGGTTAAAACAAAAAAAATAAAATTATTTTAAAGTTAAATATTCTCCGATCTATATTTATTTTAAATTTTAAATCCTTAATTTTAGAATAATTATCAATATAAATCCTGTCAAATAGCTTATAACAAAAAGAAAAAAAGTAGTAATATAGGACAGGATTGTTAATCCCTAGATCTTCACTATTAATGATTACTAATTGACTTAGAGGTTAATTTAAACATAAGTATATACAACTATGTTACAATCCAATTTTTGTAATCATTCACAGCCTTAAGTCAAAAAATAGGTCTTTTGGCTGTGGCAGAGTGAATGATAATCTTACTAAGATTTCCTAGCGGTATCTATTCAATTATTTAGAGGGGCAGATGAATACCGAAAATACCGAACAACGCAGCAGTACTGAACAGTTACCAAATGTGAAAGTACTCCCCTTAGAGAAAAAAATCGATCGCGAAGACTACTTAGAAAATTACCAACAAGAAGATACTTCTACTGATGAAACTTCTGCCTCTAAACCCAGCAAAAAATTTCTCCGTATATTAGCAATTTTGTTCATGCTGTTGTTAGTCGGTGGAGGTGGATGGTTTGCCTACAATCGATTTTTCCAACCAGGAGGGCCACCACAAGCAGGGCCAGGAGGCCCAATGGGTAGGAAAGGCCCAGGTGGGCCAATGGCAATGCCTGTCAAGTTGGGAGAAACACAGCCCAAAACCATTGAAGATAGTTCAGAATACGTGGCGAGGTTGGAATCTAGACAATCTGTAAAACCAAAACCACAGGTTTCCGGTCAAATTACGAATATCTTTGTCAAGCCGGGGGATCGCGTTAGAACAGGCGCACCAATCATTCAAATTAATCCGGCTGAACAAGCAGCCTCTTTGAACAGTCAGCTGGCAGCGGTAGAATCAGCACGCTCTGAGTTGAAATTAGCACAGGCAGATGTTGCCAATGCTCAACAAAACCTGATCTCTAAACAAGCGCAAAAACAATCCACTTTATCTAATTTGGCATTTCAACAACAAGAATTCCGCAGATTTTCGCAACTGCAAAGTCAAGGCGCAGTGACTAGGCAAGCACTAGATCAAAGACGACTGGATTTACAAAGAGCACAAGCGGATTTAGCGCAAATTGAAGCCGAAATTCGGGCGCAAGAAGCTGCTATTGCTAGAGCGGAAGCCAATATTACCAAACAAAACAGGTTAATTCAACAGCAGACAGCAGGGGCAACTGAAGAACGAGTCAGATTGAATTATTACACCATTAGTGCGCCTTTTTCTGGTGTAATTGGCGATATTCCTGTAAAAGTCGGTGACTTCGCGACTTCTTCCAGTGAACTTTATACGATCGCAGACAACAACACACTCCTAATCCAAGCCAACGTCCCCGTAGAACAAGCAACTAGACTCCGCATGGGAATGCCAGTGCAACTCATCGACAATCAAGATAAACCCATGAAAACAGGTCAAGTATCTTTTATTGCTCCCAATATTGACCCCCAATCTCAATCAATCCTTGTCAAAGCTAGCTTCGACAACTCCAATGGCGCTTTACGAACCGATCAATATGTGCAAACCAGAATTATCTGGGACACTCGTCCCGGAGTCGTAGTTCCAGTGACAGCAATCTCCCGCATGGCAGGACAGAATTTCGTGTTTGTCGTGGAAAGAACACCGACACCCGACAACCCAGAAAATATGATTGCGCGTCAAATACCTGTAGAACTAGGTAAAATTACAGGTAATCAACAGGAAGTTCTCAAAGGTTTGCAACCTGGACAAAAAATAGTCGTCGCTGGAATTTTGCAATTGCGAGACGGAGCCCCCATTATGCCTGAATCACAAGCACCAGGAGCAGGTACGCCTGACGGACAAAGTAATAAAGCACCATCAAACTAAACTAGTCATTAGTCATTAGTGAATGTAAGAAAATTGACTTTTCTTCCTAATCAATAACAAATGACCAATGACAAATGACCAAAAACCTGATTAAACTTCATGATTTTTTCTATATCTGACTTCTTTATCAGGCGACCTGTATTTTCCACAGTTTGTTCGATCATTATTACTATGGTCGGAGCAGCTTGTATTTTCCTATTACCTGTCGCTCAGTATCCAGAAATTGCCCCGCCTCAAGTCACAGTTACTTCTAATTATATTGGTGCTAATGCCTCAGTTGTTGAGTCTACTGTCACCAACATTTTAGAAAGACAACTGAATGGTATTGAAGGGATAAAATATATTAAATCTACTAGTGCTAATGATGGTACTAGTAGTATTTCCCTGACCTTTGAATTAGAACGGAATCAAGATATTGCAGCAGTAG
>JBAVZX010001187.1:0-2492 GCA_049589015.1 Phormidium sp.
GTATCACCACAATTTGGCTATCCCAATGGGTACAACAACAAACTACTTGGCAAGGATTATTTCAGGGTATTCAACCTATTTGGTTAGGAGGCATTTTATCGATTTTAATTTTAGATTTGTATATGTATTTTTGGCACAGATTAATGCACATTTGGCCATTAGCTTGGCGCTTTCATGCTGTACATCATACCGATCAATCAATGAATGTTTCTACCGCTTATCGGTTTCATGCTATAGAAGTAATTGTTTCTTATATTCCTAAAATTATCTTAATTTGGTTATTTGGTATTGCTGTTCAACCATTACTAATTTATGAACTAACATTTACCTTTGTGATTGTTTTTCATCATAGCAATTGGGCTTTGGGTTCTCAGTGCGATCGCTTTTTAAGCTACTTCATTGTTACACCTAACTATCATCGAATTCATCACTCACAAATTGTTCAAGAAACCAACTCTAATTATGCTAGCCTTTTGAGTATTTGGGATAGAATTTTTCAATCTTATTACCATAGAAATGACCCAGAAAATATTAAATTAGGATTGACCGAGGAAACAAAAGAACTAAACTTAATTAGCTTAATGAGTTTACCTTTTTAACTGAGATCTTGCACCACTCTCAACAAGACTTGAAAAACCGGGTTTCTTCACGGAAAATCTAGGGTTTCAGGTTTAGTTATTGGCAAGAAACCCGGTTTTTAGCCTTGGTGCAAGATCTGAGTTAACACAGCGATTGAAATCGTTACGAATTAACAATTGCTTCCCGAATTGCTTGGGCTGTTGCAGGTGCTAATAAAATGCCATTCCGATAATGTCCAGTCGCTAAAAGAATATTACTATAACCGGGTAAATTACCAATAACAGGTGCTGGTCTTCCTTCCGGGCGGGGGCGCAAACCTAGCCATGATTTAATAATAGTAGCATTGGCTAAAGCTGGGCAAAGTGCGATCGCTTCCTGGCGCACCAATTCCAACCTACTAGCATCCGGTTCCACCTGATAACCATCCACCGGAAATTCTACCGTTGCACCTACCCAATAATCTCCCCCCCCCACAGGTACAATATGTACATCATTACCTGTAATAGCTGGTTGAAAATCGGAATTTCCTAAAGCATGATCTAATCTTAAATGTAAAGCTTGACCTAAAACAGGTCTAATATCAATATGATGTAAAAGTGATTTGGTTAACAGCGAAGAACCCAAACCCGATGCTAACACCAACCAATCACATTCTAAATTACCATTTATGGTTTTTAGCTGCCAACCCGTTCCTAAAGATTCAATTCCCGAAACCTCAGCACCAAACTGAAAATTTACTCCATTTTTTGCCGCCGCATCTACTAAAGCTAAAGTTAAAGTATTAGGATCAATTTGTCTATCTTGAGGCGAATAAACCCCAGCAATTACCCGGGCTAAATTCAACTGTGGACAATTAGCTTTTATCTGATTCAAATCCCAAATTTCCAAACTAAAACCTTGAGAACGGCGAACTGCTGCTAACTCTTCCCAACTCGCCAAATTCTCCCCTTCCAAACAAAGCAAAAGAATCCCCTGGCGATTAACAGGAATTTCCCGCCCTAAACTTTTTTCTAACTCAGGAATTAAAGTTTCATAACGCTGCATACTATTTTTTCGCAATTGCCAAGCATTTCCTTTAACCTTGTGACTAATAATTCCCATCATCACACCCAAGGCTGCACTAGTCGCACCTTGCGCTGGTGCTTTTTGATCTAAAACAGTCACAGTTAACTCAGGAACTAAACTGAGTTCGTATGCAATTGTTGCCCCAATAATTCCGCACCCGATGATTGTAACTTTAGCCATTCGATTTTAGATTTTAGATTTTTGGTAATAGGTAGTAGGTAGTGAAATTATTTTTCCTTTCCTACTACCAGATTCAACTAGGCTGCACTACTAACCTAAGTTGCTAGTGCAGCCTAGTTGAAAAAGGTGAAAAAGCTTTGGATTAGCTTTCTTTACCTTCTGCCTTTTTGCACTAGACTATGCTTTCGGAGTTAAGTCCAAGAACGATCGCAACTCTCTTTGGACAACGCCAAAATTGCGGATAGCCTTTTGATAATTACGGCTATCAGCAGCTTCATCAATTAATATCAACCCTTGAATTAACTCCTGAGAAGTTTCACGGGCTTTTGTCTTATCTTTAGGTAGCAAATTGCGTTCCACAAAATTCAATTTTGTCCGCAACTCACCCAAAGGACCGCGAATGAAATTCTTGACAAAAACCCAATTTTCATCTTGGATCAGCTTGGCTAATTCTGGCATCCGTTCCTGAACTTTTTCCAAGTCAGAAGCATACTGCTGAATTTGCTCAATTTGTGCCGGACTGTAAGTAGGCGGCTTAGCCACTGTCGGAGTTCCACCGCAGCTAACCAGAACCGTTGCCACAAACGCCAGAGTTATCGCCAGAATAGACCGAAATCGTGCCTTCAACATTTCTTTTGCCAATTTACCAAAATACATCCTTAAAAATA
>JBAVZX010001188.1:0-3635 GCA_049589015.1 Phormidium sp.
AGAGGTCGCATCCAAAGTACTTTTGAGGATATTTCACCTGCTGGCACTACAGAGGCAGAAATTCAGGAAGTTGGGGAAGATTTAGCAGCATTGCTGGGGGTAATATTGGAAGCTAAAATGAGGGTGAAACGAATTATCAATCAATTGGAAGAGTTGGGATTATGACGCAACCATCATTGACTGAAAAGCAACTGGCAAAACTAGAAGAAATTGCCGAACTTGTAAAAGAGGGTGAAGATACGTTTATAAAATTGGATGAAATGTCAGCGGCGATCGCGCAGAAGTGGCGATCGCGGCGTGAAGCTAAAGAAGGGGTAGCCCGGAAATAGCGGGTAGTATGATTGGAAAAGGATGGTGCGATAATGCAGACGCATCGCTGTCGCGATCGCACTTTTAAGTAGAGTCAGAGTAAAAGCTTTTGGGAAGATTAAGCTTTATTTTAAATAGAGAGCATCGGACAGTTTTTTGAGAAAAATTTTCTTCTACCTAACGATCGCTAATTACGCCTGTCTGCGCGTAACTTATTAGTCTGAATTGTTCGGGATTCAAAACCACATTTTCGTATTCAAATCCTCCCACCAAATGAGAATTAGGAATTGCCAAATCGACGGCGTAACCTTCCGGGTCTTCATAACATTCTACAATTGTTCCTTCGGTATTTTTGGGAATAACCCGATCGTCAAAATCGCCAGGAACATCAATTAATGTTTGAATTTTATCGTAGAGTTTAGCTTTCATAGTTAGGCTCCTCTTCTTGATATACTTCTAGCCAGTTTGTGATCGGGCGTGATACATTTTCACCCCGATCTATTTGCCAGTTGGTGACGAAATTTCCTTGCTTACCATTTGGCCCTTGAATTCTGATTCGTAGTCGAAATCTAGACCCCCAAGTAGTAGTTTGACCAGGAATTGATTGTGCAGTTGCAAAACCTTGGCGCAACTGAGCAATTACATCTTGTGCAGCAGCGTTACGACCTTCATAACTTTGTACATCATATCCTAATGCCGCGAATGCCATCCACTTACCTTGGTTATCAGGATGATTCGGGTTCATTGAGTATTCTACAAATTTGCGCGGGTCTATTTCAGGTTCTTGCGACATTAGCAAGGATTAGTAATTCTTTTGATGGTGATGGTTAGGAATTTACCATGAATGGATATCGCACTTACAAAAAAAGAGCGATCGCACAAATAGGAGAGAGTGAGTGCGATCGCTTTTGGGATTGAGCTACGAAACCCAACCGATAGTGTTAACTAGAAATTTTAATATCAGGTAGCTCCAAAAATTTCACCAATAACACCTGTAACATTTTGCATGAAAGTTCCTGCACCTGTTGCTTGATTAATCATGATTTGCTGTTTATTTGCTGTGTAGCCCAAAAGAGTTCCGTTCTTCAAGTCTAGGCCAAATACATCACTAAACCCAATATTACCAATCCTCGTAGCTACACCATTAAGCCCTATAGAAAATAAAACATCGCTTCCTGAACCTTTTGACGTAGCAAATAATCGGTTATTGATTGGGTCAAATACTAAATCACCAGCACTTGAAAAATTAGATCCCAAGTTAGCGAAAAATGATGCACTTCCTGTCAGCGGATCAATAGTATACAAATTTGAGCTACCACTGACAGCTGTGTAAAGTCTATTGTCAGCTGAGAATGCTAAAGCGTTAAAGCCAGATGTTCCAGGACTTCCAATTGCAGAGGATGCACCTGTAAGTGGATCAATACGGTACAAATTGTTAAAGGTAATACCAAAGATCTGACCATTATTGGATAGGGCTATATCAGTAAAAGCTGGGCCAACACCAATTTGCTGGAATTGCCCGTTGGTTATATCGATTGTTCCGATTTGTCCGCTACTAGTAGAGATAAAAGATGGTCTTGACCCACCAGGTACCGCCGGACGACCTTCCCGATATCCAGTCGTTACATAATGTGTAAATGCCTGCCCAAAATTTAAACCAGCCCCCTGCAAATCAGCGTTAACACCCAAATAATATTGCACATTGAAATTTTCCGCAGATAGTCGTCCCTCATTCACACCATAAGCGCGGAAATGCTCAAAAGCTATTTCGTTATTATTAATTCCAGCAGCCGCTAAATCTGGATTAACTGCCTGATAAAAAGGCGCATTAAAACCCATCGAAAACCTGCGCCCCTCAGCAATACCATAGCTTTGCAAATGATAAAAAGCTTGTGAGTTACTAGTTATACCAGCTACACCTAAATCTGGATTAACCGCCCGATAAAGGTCAAGATTGACAAAAGGTGAAAACAGACGACCTTCGTTCACACCAATGTTTACGAAATGTTCAACCAACTGTGCATCGCTTACTACTCCCGCAGCACCTAAGTCTGGATTAAAAACACGATAGTAGTTGGGATCGAATAGATTTACGGTCATGTCATCTACCGCCGGACATATATAGTTTTTTTTATTTTAAATATAAATAAAACTAATCGAAACAGTATAATTACCTATGTTAAAAATCAGTGTCATACAGAAATTTGATTGAAAAACCCAGTTTCTGTTATACTTCAATCCTCCAAACTACCGTAAATTTACGCAAAGCACCTAAACTGAGATCTTGCACTCCTGAGCAGAGCCTCGATTCTTCGTTCCCAGGTTCAACCTGGGAACGAGGAACGAGAAACAGAGGCTTTCATTTTTTCATTTCTCGGCGTACTTCCCGCACAATTTCACAGATTTCTTCAGTTGTTAATGGCTCAGGATCATCTCCTAATTCGGCTCTCCTTTCCCTTAATTCATCCCAAGTTAATTTAGGGACTTTTTTAAATGTAATTGTGTCTTCTGTTGTCACTACTGAGTATTGTTCACCGCTAGAAAATTGCTCTCGAATCTCTGGAGGAAGTTCTAAGTTTCCTTCGGCTGTTAAAGTGATGGTAATTGTTTTTTCCATGTTCCTCTCTCTCATACATTGTTTGTTAATTCAGATCTTGCAGCAATGGAGGTAGAACCTCCAAAACTTCGTTCCCAGGTTGAACCTGGGAACGAGAAATATAGGCTCTGCTCAGGAGTGCAAGATCTCAGTTAATCTTTATAATCGCAATTATTGCACAACTCACAATTTCCACCCAATAGCCTAGATTTTTACTTAAAAAACCCAGTTTATCTAATAGAAAATCCGCCTTAAATACCCCCGATATTCTTTAGTCCGCGCAGGCGGACTTTGTTTGTGTAGCTGCGATTTCAATCGCTATCCTACCTATCTAATCCAATTTGCGTTAAATTTAGCGGGATGGTGCGTTAATAACGCACCCTACAATAAAGTTCAACCAACTACTAAATCATGAATAGAGAAATTAACCAGTCTTTAACAGCAGAAAACTCGGAAATTAAACTCTTAGTTCTCGATATTGATGGGACGATCGCCGGAGAATCTAACCAAATTACTGAAGCTGTTAAACAAGCAATAAAAGCAGTGCAAGCTAAAGGCGTAAAAGTGGCGATCGCCACAGGCAGAATGTACCGTTCCGCCTTACGCTTTCATCAAGTTATCGCTTCCGATCTGCCACTGATGGTTTATCAAGGAGCACTCATCAAAGATCCTGCCACAGACAAAGTTTTACAACATTTGCCTGTATCTAAAGATATGGCATTGCGGTTAT
>JBAVZX010001189.1:0-3166 GCA_049589015.1 Phormidium sp.
CAGCATGATTGACGATCATATTACTGACGGAGATTTAGTGATCATGTACCCCGTTGCTGAACCCGACAAAGTGAAGAATGGCACCATTGTCGCCGCGAGAGTCGAAGGACATGGTACCACTTTAAAACGCTTTTACCGGAAAAGCGATCGCGTCATCCTCAAACCCGCCAACGCGAAATATCAACCTATTGAAGCACCAGCTGAAGAAGTCCAACTTCAAGGAACATTAGTTGGTGTTTGGCGCAACTATTAAGGGCTCCAGGGGCAGCGGGGCAGAAGGTAAAAATTCTCCCCTTGTCCCCCCATCTTTAAGAGTTTTTAAGCTCATTACATTTCCTTTCCAGGTAGCCAGTTTTCATCGAGTAGCTCATCAAGTGTGTAAGGGCATTCTGAGGGGAACTCGACAGAGTTTTGAGTTTTTATCTTTACAGCTTTAAGTGCTTTCTGATAGATCCGCTCTAACTCTTTTTCTAGGTAATTATGAAGCGTAGTCGTCAATCTTTCATTCAATTCAGAGCGGAAATTATAAATCTCTTCCTGCCAATGAACGGAATTATTTTCGGATTCGCTTGTCCAATATTGCAGTAGTAGCAAATGCCGGAGCAACTGATTCAGAAAACTAACTACGGCGTGTTTTTTTTCACTACCCAAATCTTCTAACTCCTCAATTAAATTCTCTAAATCTAAAGCCTTAAATTGCTTATTCTTTAGCAGTTCTATGGTTGACTCTAACCAGAGATAATCATCTGTTTCGTAAAGAGTTTTTAAATCGATAACGCTCATGGAGCCTCCTTGTTCTACTAATTAAGATGCCTTTCTCTGTGGGATTCAATTTTTTCTTTTCCCCTTTTAATTTGACTTAATTTTCTCTCTCACTCGTACCTGATTTTATCCCAATAACCTGGGATATACAGGGTTAAATTTTTTACCTATCCCAAGTTATCGGGATATGCTAAAGAACTGTTGAGCATCATCCTAATTACCTCCCCAGTCCCTTTTTATGCGAAGATGACTCAAAGTTTAGAGGAGTTACTTAGTTAGTTGTGAAATCAGTTCCGTCTTTTCTGAAAGTTTTCCAGAGTCGCAAAATGGCGGCTCTTTTGTTGTTGGGTTTTTCTTCTGGGTTGCCTTTTTTGTTACCGAGAAGTAACCTGCAAGCTTGGATGACTGTCGAAAAAGTTGATTTAGGGGCAATTGGATTGTTTGCTTTGGTGAATTTGCCCTATTCGCTGAAGTTTTTGTGGTCGCCGATACTCGATCGCTATATCCCGCCATTTTTGGGGCGGAGACGTGGTTGGTTGCTCATTACTCAACTAGCTTTAATTTTAGCGATCGCAGCCCTCTACTTCCAAAACCCCAGCCAAGCTTTACAATTTCTCGCCATTAACGCTGTATTAATCGCCTTTTTCGGCGCTACCCAAGATATCGCCGCTGACGCTTACCGCACCGACGTTTTAGAAAAACTAGAAATGGGTGCAGGTGCAGCCGTTTTCGTATTAGGTTATCGTCTCGCTCTTTTAGCCACAGGTTCGATCGCGTTTATTCTCGCTGATAGCATCCCCTGGCCTTCAGTTTTCCTGTTCATGTCCCTCCTCATGCTCGTGGGTGTAGTCGCCTCATTCTTTGCGCCAGAGCCACCAGAAGACCAAAATCGTCCCGAATCTTTAAAAGAAGCTGTCGTTTTACCTTTTGGGGATTTTTTCTACCGTCATGGCTTAAGTTTAGGTTTTATAATTCTGCTATTTATCGTCCTTTACAGTCTTGGTGACGCATTTCTCAGCAGTCTTTCCACTCCCTTTTTAATCAAAATTGGTTTCGCCCAAAAAGAAATCGGTGCAATTCGTGGCGGAATGGGTTTAATTGCTACTATTGTGGGAACATTAACCGGAGGCGCAATTCTCAGTAAAATCGGGATTAATCGCTCTTTGTGGATATTTGGTTTCCTGCAAGCTTTAAGTAATATCGGTTATTTTGCTCTCGCCCAAGCTGGAAAAAATTACTCGCTTTTAGTGTTGAGTATTAATGTAGAAAACTTTTGTGGAGGACTCGCCGCAGCAGGTTTTGTGGCTTTTTTAATGAGTCTTTGTAACCAGCGTTTTTCAGCTACTCAATACGCTTTGCTTACTAGTTTTATGGCTGTCAGTCGAGATCTGGTGGTTGCACCTTCCGGTTTTGTCGCAACAAAAACAGGTTGGCCTTTATTTTTCCTAATTAGTATTTTCGCAGCTATACCCGGATTATTGCTGTTACCTATAGTCGCACCCTGGAACCCTCGACCTCAACCAATGCCCAGACCGGGATTAGATGAAAGAGAAGATTTTGAACTATAGCTGTAAACTGTAAGAAGAGGCTTTAAAGCTTCTTTTGAAAATAAGTGTCTGCTCAAATGAGACAATTTTAAACTATGGCTATTTTTCGTCAGTACGTTGCACCTTTTTTAATTTTGTTAGTGTTTTTGGTGGCTTTAGTAGCTGTGAGTTCGCGGATATTTTTACCTGCGGATATGGCTGCACCAGCGCCAATTGAAGAGGTAAATCCGGTTTCTTAGATGACGTACAATCTCCCACCAAACTATCAATTTATTACTGGTTCAAGTTTAGATCGAGCCACTTTGGTTAAGTTTATGCAAAAAACTTACCAAGAGCTTTTTCCTGAGCAGAGTTTCTCTCATTTAGCTATTACCGTTGAGAAGTATTTTTCTGGGGAAACTCCGGTTTGGTGGGTAGAAGAAAAGTTGGAAAATGCTGCGATGATTAAGGTTGGTTGTTTGTGGGTGGGTAATGGAGTCGATCAGGTAAATGGCGATCGCCATGCCCACATTTTTCTCCTTTATGTTGCTCCCGAACATCGTCGCCAAGGCATTGGCAAAAGTTTAATGCTTTTGGGCGAAGATTGGGCAAAAAATCGAGGCGATCGCCAAATTAGCCTCCAGGTTTTTCAATCCAACCAACCAGCAGTTAATTTATACTGCCAATTAGGTTTTCAAACCCAATCTCTGTGGATGGTGAAATATATTTAGCTGGAGTAAGTATGTATATTTTGCCCAGCCTCTCTCTGGAAGTGAATGGCTTAGTTTTTGTTTAAATAATTTACATAACTGGTGCATCCCGGTTGAAAAAGCTCAATATCTAGTAGTGTCAATTCATGAATTGGAACTACATTTAGA
>JBAVZX010001190.1:0-3916 GCA_049589015.1 Phormidium sp.
GGTGGTGGCGGTGGTGGCGGTGGTGGCGGTGGTGGCGGTGGTGGCGGTGGTACTTTACCAGCTTCAATAAATTGAATATTTTGAAGCTCTAGTTTTCTTTTCAGAAGAGATGGACATGATGGAGCAATCATAAAAGCTAAATCAGGCGGATGTCCATCAGATTTGGATGGATTGAAATTGAGATCCTCTAACCACCGCTTAAATATATCCAAGTGTCCGCTCAAAAGTTCATAGTTTTTAGCTTCACCAAAAGCTCTAGCTACAACTTTACCGTTATGAAGTAGTTCCAAGTAACAGTCAAAAGCATGACCTTTTTGCACAGTTGTAGTTGAATTATTTGACAATTGATAAGCAGCTTTATTTTTTAAATAATCTGCCCACATTTGGTTACACTTAGCTTCGACTAGCTGACGGGCATTTCCTTCAAATCTTTTATACTCACCTTCATAAAAGTACTTTTCATGTATTGCCAAAACTGCTGAACCATAGCTCTGGCAAAATTGTCTCATAGATAGGGGTTTAGCAGGATCTAGAGATATATCTTTAATTTCTTTCCATGCTTGATTAAAATTTTTATAATTACGATAAGCTCCCTCAATGCGAGTATCAATTTTAGCTCTAATTAATTCAAGCTCATTACGATAACCTGAATTTAAATTGATTATAGATTGATCTAAAATGCTCTCTAAAACAGGATCATCAGAAATAAATCCTTTGACGTTATCTGATGTACCAACCAAGTAAATTAGTAGCCTAACTTTGGACTTAAAATATTGTTTTGCTCTTTTAATTAATGCTTTAAACAGAGAACGGCTGTCTTGAATATAATTAGAAAATTGCTGCAAAGCATCTAATTCATCTGTTAAATACACAAATGTAAAAAGGGGTTCGACTGACGAAACTTCATCAATCAAATAAAAAAAGAAATCTTCAAATCCAACCCCACTTTCTACTAAATACTTAGTAAACTTAGGATAAAATTTTATTTTAAAATTATTTGCAGAAATAAGTTGAGCTACTTTAGCATCATCTAATAGTTCCCGTAAGATACGCTCTGCTGTACTATTAACTGATAGTGATAAGCTTTTGTTATTAAGTAACTCCCAGAATGTTTGTGCCAAAATATGACAGTAAAGTTTAATACTGAAACTATGATTCCCAGGTATGTTTAGCAAGTCGGAAAGCTGAAACCGAACTACTACGGAAAGAGTGCTATAAGTCGGTTTAGTTTTTGTTAGTTCATGCAAATAAGTTAGCAGAGAAGTTTTACCACTACCAACCAAAGCAGCAACAAATCTAAATGTAAAATAGCCTTCATCAAAACAATACTTAAGATCATCTTCAAGCAACTGGGTTATATTTGACACAGGTCGCATGGATAAACTGATTGCTGTAGAACCTTCTCCCTTTGATCCAGGCGGTCTAACAATACGATCAATCGAAATATCTTCTATGAACCCTTCTCCTGCTTTGATTTGTTGAAGTAAGTCTCTTATAATCCTTTGTTTTCCGGCATCTTCTGGCATTTTTTTACTCCGCCCATTGGATCAATTCATCTTGTTTTTCTATAACAGCAAACAATTTACCAGTTACTTTTAATTGCTCAAAATATTCTTTCATTTTCGTTTCTGAAATACCATTTGAGTTAATAAACTTCTGGCAGATGTCTTGGCTGCGAATAGCAACAACACCACGCAGTTCTTGTTGCCTTCTTTCTTCAAAATAAAGATCCTTAAATTTCTCTACAAATGTTTCAAAATCCATTTCTTCATCAGCAACAGAGGAAAGTTCAGCGCCAGAAGAAGCGAGTTTTAAACAAGATAAAAGCGCATTAACAACTTTCGCGCCTTTTTGTGAATCGAATTGATAATCAGTATTTAGTAAATTAGCAATTAACGCTTTTTTACCTGCTTCGGTAACTGAAATTCGGCGAGTTTTGGGTGAATCAAGCAGTTTTATCTGACACAAAGCATCACATACGCGATCGGCATCTTTCTGTAACTCTTTAGGTAAATGAGACTTTACATCACCCATCGTTACTGTATCCCCATCTGAATATGCAAAAGCGTAAAACAGGTACAGCAGTTGCTCTGTAGGAAGCTGGTTCATATTTTTTTTGCCCAGTTTTACTTATAATTTTATCCGAATGGTAATCTTTATCACATAAAGAAAGACTACACATTATTAACTAACGCACAGCTTCCTTAACTCACAACTCATCCCCGCTACAATAAAATGTAAAGATTGTTGCGAATTATTAAATTGGGACAAATATGGCTCCCGCAGTGATTATCCAAAATCTCCAAAAAAGCTACGGCAACACCAAAGCCGTGAAGGACGTATCCTTTCAAGTAGAACCGGGAGAAATCTTTGGTCTTTTGGGGCCAAACGGTGCAGGCAAAACTACGACAATTAGATGTCTCTGTACCTTGACGATGCCAGATGCAGGCAAAATCGAGGTTTCCGGCATTTCGGTGATTAACAACCCCAAGCAGGCGCGTCAACGCATCGGCTACGTCGCCCAAGAAGTCGCCCTCGACAAGATTCTCACGGGAAAAGAACTGTTGCAACTGCAAGCCGCACTCTACCATTTACCGGGTAAGTTCGCCAAAGAACGGATCGACGCAATGATCGCTTCTTTGGGTTTGCAGGAGTACGCTGATAAAAAAACTGGCACTTATTCCGGTGGTATCCGCAAGCGGTTAGACTTGGCAGCAGGGTTATTGCACAAACCGGATCTTTTGGTTTTGGATGAACCAACGGTAGGTTTGGATATCGAAAGTCGGGTGGTAATGTGGGATATTCTGCGTCAGTTGCGCGATGCGGGAACTACGGTTTTACTCACTAGCCACTATTTGGAAGAGGTTGATGCTTTAGCCGATCGCGTCGCCATCATCGATCAAGGTGTGGTGATCGCTTCCGGTACGCCTTCGGAGTTGAAGGATCGCGTGGGTGGCGATCGCGTTACTCTCCGCATCCGTGAGTTTTCCCCAATGGAAGAAGCCGAGAAAGCTAAAGATATGTTGAAATCTCTGCCTTTTGTGCAAGAGGTGATTATTAATAGCTCTCAAGGTAATTCTTTGAATTTGGTCGTAAATTCTCAAAGTGATGCTTTAATTGTGATTCAGCAAGCTTTACAAGCGGCTGGTTTACCTACTTTTGGTATTGCTCAATCTCGCCCTAGTTTGGATGATGTTTATCTGGCGGCTACTGGTAAAACTTTGATGGATGCTGAGTTGGCGGCTGCTGGTAGTCGGGATTTGAAGGCTGAGAAAAAGCAAAGTATGAAATAGGATTTTTTTTGAACCGCGAAGACGCGAAGAACGCGAAGGAAAGAGAAGAAAATGAGTAGTACTTTAAGTCCAAAGTCTAATGTTAGTTTTGAGTCTGGGAAAGTTTCTGAGGTAAGTTCTTCTGGGTTTTTGGGGGAGTTTGTTCAGGAAACTTTGGCTTTGACTCGTCGGTTGTTTATTCAGCTGCAAAGGCGACCTTCTACTTTGATTGCTGGGGTGATTCAACCTCTGATTTGGTTGATTTTGTTTGGGGCTTTGTTTCAAAATGCTCCCAAGGGTTTGTTTGGTGAAAATACTAATTACGGTCAATTTTTGGCGGCTGGGGTGATTGTTTTTACTGCTTTTAGTGGGGCTCTAAATGCAGGTTTGCCTGTGATGTTCGATCGCGAATTTGGCTTTTTGA
Source organism: Phormidium sp. (assembly GCA_049589015.1). Taxonomy (GTDB): domain Bacteria; phylum Cyanobacteriota; class Cyanobacteriia; order Cyanobacteriales; family Aerosakkonemataceae; genus Floridanema. The sequence continues at coordinate 3,697 of JBAVZX010001190.1, forward strand.
ACCGTTTGTTAGTTGCGCCTCTGGCTAGTCGGTATTCGATCGTTTTTGCTTCCGCAATTTTTATCATTACTCTTAGTGCTGTTCAGACGATCGCTATCATCGCTACTAGCGCTTTTTTAGGTGCAGGTTTGCCTGATATCTTGGGTTTAACTGTGATTGCAACAATCATCCTTTTGTTGGTATTAGGTGTTACTGCTTTGAGTTTGGGTTTGGCTTTTGC
>JBAVZX010001191.1:0-2469 GCA_049589015.1 Phormidium sp.
GTATTTTACCCAAAGTTGGTCGATAGTACGCAAATCCGTACAAGGAAATTTGTCGATCCTCTCTCTATCCAGGTAGCCTTCTTTTTCCCTTCCCGCCACCTTCAGCATTACTGCCAACGTTTCCTCATCCGCCTCTTTCCAACTTCCCCCCTTCAATAAATCCCGCAATTTCCCATAATCTACCCCTTTATCCGAACTTAAATCATCTGCGGGTGGTGGTGGGATAGGTACTTGAGGTTGTCGGGGAGTAGAAACATTAACCGCAGGAGAAATAGGAGAAACTTTTGCAGTTTGAGGTTGAGGAATTGCGGCAGATGTGCTAAATAATTTTAACCAACTTTGCACCGATTGAGGACGTTTTTGGGGTAACAATTCCATTCCCCAAACAATTGCATTATGTAGATTATCACTCAAACTCGGTACAATCTGTTTTACTGGTTTTAAAGGCGCATTCATTGCCCTCCATAAAGCAGTAGTTGGCAGTGTACCTGTTACTAAATGATAAAGTGTTGCCGCTAAAGCATAAACATCAGTGTACTCTTTTGGCTGGGCAATTGTGGGATCGAATTGTTCTGGCGCTCCATAACATAGAGTACCAAGAATTGTATGAGGTGAGAGAGTTGCAGTGAAATCTCGCGCAATGCCAAAATCAATTAACACTGCTTCCGAATTACTAGACCGTAAAATTATATTACTCGGTTTCACATCTCGATGCAGCAAACCTTCTTCATGTATTGCTGTCAAAGCTTCACCAATTTGCTGAATATATCGCACCGCTTCTGCTTCGGGTATTGCACCTCGCTTTTCTACCAATTTCTCTAAAGTTGTTCCCTCGATATATTCCATCAAAATGCAGCAGAGGGAAATACTAGAAAAGAAATTATTTTTCCGAACCGTTTCTTGCAGTAACTTATAAACTTTAACAATACGAGGATGATTAAATTTCGCTAACCGTAGCGCCTCATTCATAAAATCTTCTTGTAGTTTAGCAAAATTCGGTTCGGCAATTGCCTCATCGTTGAGAGTTTTCAGCGCAAACTGTCGTCCATTTTCATCTCTAACGCGATAGGTGATGCCAAAACCACCTTTTCCCAGCACTCCCCGGATGGTGTATTTACCATCTTTTAATGTATCTCCTCTGTTCCAAGCCATTGCGTGTAAGGTCGAAACTCATAGATTTAATTGTGACATATCATTTATATATCTCCTCAGATCTTGCAGCAGCGGAGGTAGAACCTCCCAGGAATTCGTTCCCAGGTTGAACCTGGGAACTAGTTGCCTAATTCGATTTACCATCACTACCAAAATATTCCCGATATCCACAAATTTTATCTCCCCGAATATCGAAAGAAGCTGCAACCCGATTTTTATAAGGTTCTCCTTGTAATTTACCTTCGTCTAAAAACTCAAAAACAACTGTTGTATCGCTACTAGTTACTCGTTCTACAGAAGTGATGGAAAGTCCGCCAACGAAAGATTGAGAAACATATTCTAAAAATTCTTTGGCTTTCGGTTTACCTACATTTAATCCGTGATATTTACCCATTGGAAACCAAAAGGTAAAATCATCAGTCAGCATATTTAAAAATTCTTCCCATTCTCCGGTTTTCAGTCCATGACTTAAGTGAGAGAATGCTTTTTGACCAATTTCTAATGTTTTTTGTTGTTGTTCTGTCATAAGTTTATTGCTGTTTTTTCAAATTAAAAACTAACTACTACTTTGCCACAGTTATTCCCACTGAGTAGGTATTCTACGGCGTTAGGAATTGATTCTAATCCTTTAAACTCGGTGGGATCAACGGTTACTTTGATTTTGTTGGAATAGTAGAGGTTGAGAAGGCGATCGCACATCTCCCCCCCAAACTCTGCATAATGCGGCATCAGAAAACCTCGCACGGAAGCAGCTTTCCAGAATATTTTACTATAAATTCGCGGCTGATTTACCAATTCAAAATCATTTAAATATTCCGAAATAAATCCAACAATTACTAATCTTCCGCGCACTGCTAAATTGTCTACACAAGTATCAAAAGTTTCTTTTCCAATACATTCAAATACTAAGTTAATGCCTTGGGGATATTCTTGTTTTAAGACTGTGTTTAGGTTTTCTTGGCGGTAGTTGATTGGGCGATCGCACCCCAATTCTCTCAACAAATTTACCTTAGCATCCGATCCACAAATTCCAATTACATGATTACCCGCTAACTTAGCTAATTGTACCGCAATATGTCCAGTTCCTCCAGCAGCAGCAGTAACTAAAACCACCTCATTACTTTGCATTTCTCCGACTTTTTCTAACGCTACTAAAGCTGATACACCTGTAGGCATTAAAGTTAAAACTTCTGGGCTAAGTTCCCGAATTTTCACAGCTAATTTAGCATCTAAAACCTGATATTCTCGATATCCACCACCCCGTATAGTTGTTGCTACTGCATCACCTATTTGTAAATCTTTAACATCACTCCCAAC
>JBAVZX010001192.1:0-8087 GCA_049589015.1 Phormidium sp.
ACATTGTACAGGTAAAATTAATACACTAAACCTCGCTCTGTAGATGCTTCAAAAAATTTAGTTCTAGATCCCAGATCAGAGGTTAGCTGCCACAATTGAATAATACTAAGAATTTGTTGGAGAATCAGCCATGCCACTAGAAAGAAGAATGTCCAGAGAAATGTTTATCCCAGGTCAAGAGGTGGTACTAAAGCAGTACTGTTTCACTCCGGGACGGGTGTTTGAGCCTGGGAAGTACATCGTAGGAGACTTGCCTGATGTTGCCTTTGAGATGGGCTTAGTGGAACAACTCCCGCCAGTTAAAGGCAAGAATGAGCAGATCAAAAATCCCCCTGACTCTTCAGAAAACCAGTCTTAATATATGTTGGCCACTCAGTAATTTCACGTACCATGTTGAGCGATCCTTACGCTTGGATAGAACCATCTCTTACCACAATTCATCGTGCAGATTGGTATCGTTTTGAACAAACTATTTCCAGTAGTCCAGGTGCTATTGTCCAACTAGAAGGACGAAGTGTAATTAATTTCGCCAGTAATGATTATTTGGGTTTAGCAGGCGATCGCCGTTTAATTGCAGCTGCTACCGCAGCGACGGAAGAATTGGGCACAGGAACTACAGGTTCACGTCTGCTGAGTGGACATCGCCAACTACATCGAGAATTGGAAAAAGCGATCGCCTCTTTGAAACAAACAGAAGCTGCCCTTGTGTTTAGTTCCGGGTATCTAGCAAACTTGGGTGCGATCGCCTCTGTCGTCGGAAAAAGAGATTTAATTCTTTCCGATCAATACAATCACTCTAGTCTCAAAAACGGTGCAATTCTCAGTGGAGCCACAATAATTGATTATCCCCACTGCAACTTAGCCGAATTACAAAATCACCTCAATCAACATCGAGAAAAATATCGTCGCTGCTTAATTATTACTGATACAGTCTTTAGTATGGATGGGGATTTATGCCCCTTACCAGAATTATTAGACTTAGCCGAAAAATTTCACTGCATGGTATTAGTTGATGAAGCACACGCCACCGGAGTTTTAGGCAAAAATGGGGCGGGATGTGTAGAACATTTTAATTGTACTCATCGCCAACTAATTCAAATTGGCACATTAAGTAAAGCCTTGGGCAGTTTAGGCGGTTATGTTGCTGGTTCATCTACTTTAATTGACTTTTTGCGTAATCGCGCCCCAACTTGGATTTATACTACTGGATTATCACCTGCTGACACTGCTGCTGCCCTAGAAGCGATTAAAATTGTGCAACAAGAACCACAACGTCGCGCCCAATTATGGCAAAATAGAGAAACTCTCAAACAACTAATTTCCCAACAATTACCTAACTTAAAATTATTACCTTCAGAATCAGCAATTTTGTGCTTACAACTAAAGGATGCCCCCACTGCATTAGCAGCCGGAATCAAGTTGAAAGAAGCCGGAATTTTTGCCCCAGCAATTCGTCCACCAACGGTTCCTACTAGTCGAATTCGCATCTCAATTATGGCAACTCATGAAACCACTCAACTGGAAAAGCTAGTAGCAGCTTTAAAGAGTTTGTAGTAACGACTTCAGTCGTTGTTCTTTCGCGAGAAAGAAGTTGCATTGAACTCCTGAAAATTAATCAATTAACAAGGTGCGTTACACTAGCGTTAACGCACCCTACTTTTACTGTTACTGAGCTTATTGGTTGTCAGTTTGTGGTTGTGCAGGAGCAATTGTTGCCTGAACTTTTACACTTTTGACACCTTTAATTTCTTGGGCTAAAGGTGCAATTTTAGCTAAATCTTGTTGATTAGGAACTGTTCCGGCTACAGTAACAACGCCCTCTTTGGAGTCAACTGTTAATTGACCTTTGGTAATGTTAGCTTCCAGCTTACTGCGAACTTCACTTTCTATATCGGCTTGAGCCCTATCTGTATCACCGTCAGTGATATTATTACGCTGTTCGCGGGAACGAATATCAGAGTTTAATTGATCTCGGCGAACTTGACTGGTAGCATCACTTTGAGCGTCTTGGACATTCTCTGCTGTGGGGGCTTGAGTTTGGGCTTGATTAGTGCTATTTGGGGCATTTTGAGTTGTCTTTTCGTTATCAGCACAAGCAACTGCACCAAACATTAAAGCACCAGCAAGTAAAAATGGAGTTAATTTTTTCATTTTTGCCTTCTCCTAAAGAGGATAAATTTTAAAAATCTAGTTGATTAATTGACAAAACTCCGGGCATGAAATGAGAGAAGTTTTGTCTATTAATCAGAAACTTCTTTCTGGTTTGAGTTGTAAATTAAAGTGTGCGATCGCGAGGATCAATTACTGGATCGCGACGATCAACAACGATCACTTTAGGATCAGCGTCATTGGTAGTGTAATCATTGGTATAGTCACGACGGACATCCTGATCTATGTCGTGAGAGGCGGAATCATAAACTCCCCACTCTTCAATATTATGGCGACGTAAAATTGATTCAGCGCGAGCAATTTCATCGCTATTACCATCAACAATTACCAAATATTCACCACGAGATACGCGATCGTTGTAAACTCTAGCCCGTTCTTCGGGGATTCCTAAACCAATCAATGCACCCAGCAAGCCACCAGCAGCAGCCCCAATCGCCGTACCAGAAAGGGTAGTAGCGATCGCAGTTGCAGTAGCACCCGCTAACATTACAGGGCCAATTCCAGGAATAGCCAATGCGCCTAGACCAACTAATAAGCCAGTTAACCCGCCTAGAGTACCACCTGCGATCGCCCCTGTAGTTGCACCTTCATCTGCTTTGTTGCCACGAGCATCTTTAACCTCTGCACCTGCAATGCGATCTCTATTTTTATCTGCATCCTTGGCAATGACGGAAACTCTATCCATTGGAAAGCCGGAACTTTTCAAATCTTGAAGGGCTGATTCTGTGGCGCGATAACTACTAAAAACTCCCACAGCGCGTCGGTGATTACCTAAAGCCATTTCTTCCTCCTTAAGCACAAGCTTTTCTAAACGACTAATAATGCAGACATTTATTAAAAATGTTTATTATTAGTTCCATTTCCTATAATGTTATTTTTAGCTAAGTTATTGATCAGTCTTTAGGTGTAACTAGCTCTCTATCAAGAGAAAGGTAATAGTGATTTGCTAGATTAGAAACGAAGAAATGTTAATTATCTGCCTAAGAATTGCTAAAAAATATTTATATCAAACTACAAATTATCCATAACAACGGTAATCCATAACCAATGGTTCGGTTTTACCCCCTTTGATAGATAACATATACTGATAGGCTGAGAAGAGAATCCTGCTGGTTAGTTGCAAGTCTTGGTGGGTGATTATCAGTGCAAAAGTGGTTACTGCCAACTTTAAGTGAAGTTTTAGCCGAAACAACAGAGAAATCGGTAGTAGATGTTGTATTGTCAAATGATGGGAGAGCGAAGACTCAAACTGAGCAATCCTCTACCAGTCAGCTAGGCTTGCAACATTTGAAAGCAGAACGTGAGTGGTTTGGGGCGATCGCTGCCCTAGAAAAATTACTCCGCTCACATTGGGTATTTGACGAAAATTCTCTTAATGAAGATCAAGCATCATCATTAACTCAAGGATTAATTTTAACTGGCCCTTTGCCAATTTTGAGCGATCCGACTCTCTCTCATTATTTTCCCACTTGGGTTTTTTCTACTCAATTAGGGAAACCTTGGTCTTGGATGCCTTTTCAGCTACCTCCCGCCAAAGAAAACCAAACACAAAATAGCGATCGCAGCAGTTCTTTACCTTTATTACCAGGCGATCCTTTAGCTGCTGAACAGTTTTGTCTGGTTTTCACTACCAAATTTAGTTTGGTCATGGTTTTGGGAGAAGATCGCCTTGGAAATGCCGCTTTTTTATTTTCCTTTGATCCAGAGGTGGTGCAGCAAGCTTGGGACTCTTTACGGTTGCGAATGTTGCTAACTTGTCCCCATCAAATCGGAAAATTAGATACTTTAGTGCATCGATTTGCGCCCACAGCCCCAGATTATCAAACAGTGATGCAGTTTAGTCGCCTGTTACTCAAATATTTACCCCAACCAGAGGAACAGGAAGATCATGCTCATGCAAAACTCAAAATTCCCCAGGCCAAATCCCATGATTCTTCGCTAAATTCTAAAGCTAAGATTCAAAATTTAAATTCTAATGAAGTAGAATTGTTGCAAGCATTTGCTCATGAAGTAAAAACGCCTTTGGCAACAATTAGAACTTTCACAAGATTGTTACTAAGAAGAAAAGATTTAGCTCCAGATATTATTAAAAGATTAGAAGTAATTGACCATGAATGTACTGAACAAATAGAAAGAATGGAATTATTGTTTCAAGCAGCGGAAATGGAAACTGCCGATGCTGGCGAAACACCTGTTTATTTAACCACAACTTCATTGTCTCAAGTTTTCCAAGAAAGTATTCCTCGTTGGGAAAAACAAGCTCTGCGTCGGAGTCAAACCTTGGATGTCTTATTACCGCAGCAAATGCCTACTGTAGTTAGCGATCCGACAATGTTGGAGCGAATTCTCACTAGTTTAATCGATAATTTTACTCGCAGTTTACCAGCAGGTAGTCATATTCAAGTACAGGTAATGCCAGCAGGAAATCAGTTAAAGTTGCAATTACTAACTCAAAGCAATGGTTTAGATGGTAATCGGGACGGTAAAGATTTGGCAACTCATCATTCCAAGCGGAAATTGATTGGTCAGTTGCTCACTTTTCAGCCGGAAACTGGCAGTTTGTGTCTCAGCCATAATGTAACAAAAAGCCTTTTTCAAGCTCTGGGTGGTAAGCTAATTGTGCGGGAACGTCCCGAACAAGGTGAGGTATTTACAATCTTTTTACCTACTGGTGATAGTCAGCCTAAGTAATCACCCTGTCCGTTGTAGCGACTTTAGTCGTAGACTGACGGACTGAAGTCCCTACAACGGACGGGAAATTAAGCTAAACTGGGTAATTTATTATCTAGTAAATCAGCGATATCTTTTAACATTTCGGTTTCTCGATATGGCTTAGTAAAGTAACCCACTGCGCCTAATTCTTTAGCTAACAAGCGATGTTTTTCTCCTGTACGAGAAGTTAACATGATTACAGGTACTTGGGATAAAGCTGTGTCTTGGCGGTAATTGTTTAAAAATTCAAAGCCATTCATTGAAGGCATTTCGATATCACAAATTACTAATTGAATGCCTTTGTTTTGTTGGATTTGATAAATGGCATCTCGACCGTTTTGTGCTTGAACTACTTGATAGCCTGACCTTTGTAAAGTTAGGGCTAAAGTTTGGCGAACGCTAATCGAATCATCTACTACTAAAATCTTTTTCGGTGTAGTAGTAAGCATGGGTAAAGATGTCGGAGGATTGAGTTGCAGACTTAAAAGTTCTAGATCGGATTTGCTGTTATTAGTTTCCCATTGCCAGTCAGAGATTGGGGGTTTTCCTGTTACTTGATCAAGTAATTTACTAACTAAAATAATTGGGTCAATTACTAATGTTAAACGACCATCTGCTAAAGTACTACCACCATAAACGTAACTAGGAGGTGCGATCGCTTTTCCCAAAGACCGAATTACTAGTTCTTGTTCACCCATAATTTGGTCAATTTCTAACGCCACAGTTTCAGTTCCTTGCCATAAATCTACTTGAGAAGTTTGGCGTAGTAATAGTAAGGGAGTTGTAGAAAATTTTAATGCTTCTGATTGGGGATTATTCTGCTCAACCATTGCTGGTATTTTACTTCGATAAATAGCTGAGTTTCCCGCCATTAATTCCGCCATGTTATAAATAGGAATTACGGTGTTTCGTTGATTATTTAAATGCAGAACTTTTTGCCCATTACTATATTGAATTTGCTCAAATTTTGGCAAAATAATTTGCTCAATAGCATCAGAAAGCAAGGCATATACAACACCCTTAGTCTCGCAAATCATTAATTTTGCCATAGTTAAACTTAAGGGGAACTGTAACAAGAATGTAGTTCCTTGCTGCGGTTCCGAGTTAACTATTACTGAACCAGACAAAACTTCCATTTGGGAACGGACTACGTTTAAACCAATCCCACGTCCCGAAAGGTCGCTAACTTGAGAAGCGGTAGAAAATCCTGGTTCAAATAGTAAATTTAACAACATAGCTTCGGAAGCTTTATCTGCTTGTTCAACAGATAAAAGTTGCAGTTCTACAGCACGTCGCCGGATGCGGTCTAAATCTAAACCTTGACCATCATCCCTAACTTCAATAATTGTTTTATTAGCCCGATGATAGGCACAAATTTCAATGTTTCCTGTTTCTGGTTTACCTTGAGTAGCGCGAATTTCAGCTGGTTCAATGCCATGATCAAAAGCATTACGAACTAAATGTAATAAAGGGTCGTAAAGCTTTTCTGCTAAGGCGCGATCGACTAATACTTCAGTGCCAATTAATGTTAATTTAGCTCGTTTATGGTGAGCCGAAGATAACTGTTGCAAAAGCCGGATAAAACGGCTAAAAATTTGGCCTAATGGTAACATTCGCGCTGTCCGCAAGTCATCTTGAGTATTATTTAATAGACGGCGTTGTTTGGCTAAAATTTGACTGGATTGTTTAGCTAAGTAATCAGTAGATTCGATCGCTTCTTCCAACTGCACCAACTCTTCTAAAGTCGCTTGCAACAATTCATGTAATTCGCTATGTTGATCTAACTCCAAAGAATCAAAAGTAGCAGCCCAATTTTCCACAACTCGCTGACGTTCTTGGGCGATTAATAATTGGTCTGACCAATCACGTAATTCGCTAATTGTTTGTTGGTGTCTTCGCAAACGATACCATAATTGCCCGATCGATTCTTCCAATTGTTCGCTAATATTGGATTGTCTATTTTGCCCAATCAACATTTCGCCTGCTAAGTGACTGAGGCGTTCTAGTAATTCTAAATCCACCCGCACTGATGGATGGGTAACTTTTGCGTTAGCAGCAGTTGGCGACGATGAGACAGCAGTTTGAAATTTAACTTTTGTCGGTGGTTGTTCAACTAATTTATCTGGGACGAATTGGTAAATTTCTGCTTTTTCCTCGGCAATAATTTCCTCATAATCTGCCACTTCTTCGGAAGAATCTTCTTCTATTTCCGAAATAGTTAAACTCTCTTCTGTGTAAACTTCTGCTGGTATTTCTAAAATGTTTCCTTCTATTTTTTCTCCAAAGATTGGCAGATCTTCTGTTTCTGTAAAGTTCCCAAAGACATCATCTAAACTGGGTTCAGTAAGTACTTCTTCAATTTCAATATCAGATTCTAAATTTGCTTCTACTTCTGTTTCCGTTTCCGGTAATTCGTCAACTATTAATTCAGGATCGGGGATAATTTCACCATTAACTAACTCTGGTTGACTAACGTCTAAATTATCAGCAGAAATCTCTAATAATTCATCTGTGAGGATATTTTCTTTGTCTAATATTTCTAGATTTGGGTTAGCTAATTCTTGTAAAGCAGCAGAAGGTTGTCCGCCGGAAGTGCGATCGCCCTCCATAACCAAAGACCAACCTTCGCTAAAGTTTAATAAAGCTACTTCAGCAATAGTTTTTATTCGTTCTGGATGCAGTTCTAAAGCAGTTAAAGTAGTTTGTGCCATCGCCCCAAATCCAGGTAAATTTAAAGATTCTCCTAACCCAATAAAAACTTGTATTTGCTCTCTTAAAACTGTTTCTAATTCTGCCAAATTATCAGAATCTAACGTAGTTGCTAAAGTTTCCAAGCGTTGTTTTACGCCTACCTCAAAAATAGATTTAGTAATATCAAATCCCAACTCTACTGAACTGGGAATTTGCGCTTCTCTACCGAAATAATCGCCTAATTTTTCTTGTAATTTAGCAAAAACTGTTACTGCTCTATCTAAAGCTTCCGATTCATTTACATAACTACCTGTAATTTCTGCCATTAACGGTAGCCGCAGACATTCATAACCTTCATAAAGCAGCATTTCCAGGTCAGAATCAATTTCTATTTCCGGGTTATAAAGTGCCTTAAAAACATCCTCTAAATGGTGAGAAATCGTTTTAATTGTCTCTAACCCGACATTAGCAGAAGCGCCTTTTAAAGTGTGGGTCGATCGCATCAAACTATGCAC